>JAUWPI010000052.1 GCA_030611665.1 Candidatus Heimdallarchaeota archaeon
GATTGTTGTTGAATATGGAAATCGAATGGAAAAATGAAATTCTTTACCAAGATTTAGTGAAATGGGATAGCAGGTTAAAATACGAGGCTCCATTTTTTATTGATTTAATAAAAAGTATTGCAAAACAAAAAATCAGAGTTCTCGATGTTTCCTGTGGAACAGGTGATCATCTGGTTATGTTTTCTAAATGGGGTTATGAGGGCGTAGGAATAGATATTTCTGAACAAAATATTGCTGCTGCAGAGGAGTTATCAAAAAGAAATAAAACTGAAAACAAAATTAAGTTTATAGTCGGTGATATGATAAAATTAAAAGAATCTCTTGAAGGAGAAAAATTCGATTTCATCTCATGTATTGGAAACACATTTTCAATTTTCTCACCAGAAGATAGAACCCTAATCTTTGATCAAATGTTTAATCTCTTGAATGTGGGAGGAAAAATTCTTTTTCAAGTTGTTAATTATTTGTCCCATACAAATGAGACAGAGTGGTTCTATAAACCTAATATTATCAGGAGTAGCAATGATGAAATTCAGTACATTGTTAGAATTATGGAGTGGAAAGAATTGAAAGAGAAAATAACAATGTATGTACTTAAAGCTCATCAAAATAAAAAAGAAAATGACGATTTCATCCTCCAACAGAAGAAAACAGAATTTTATGTGTTAAAACACAATCATTTCAAAGAGTTTACTAAAACAGTAAATGGGAATCTCACCATATTTGGAGATTATGAAAAATCTGAATTTAACGAAGAAAATAGTAAGGATTTAGTGACAATAATCACTAGAAATTGAATTAATCATATGGGTCTATAATATCTTCTTCTAAAATAACTTTTTTACCTATTGCCGAGAAGAACGGTAAAGCTATAACTCTAAGATTTTCAGCAATTATACTTTTTTCTTCCTCAATTTTGGTAATGTATTCGGCTTCAGATATGAAACCTTCATCTTGAATATTCTGCCACTCTTTTTCAATACAATTTTCCAATTCTTCTTTGGGCCAGATTCTTGCATTCACATAAACAGATGTTTCAAGCCCTCCTGAGGAAAATAACGAAAGTAAGTTTCTTCCAATAGAGGGGTTTGCCCCTTGACCTTTTAGACTTTCTTTATGGTATCGACCTAGATCCAAATTCGGATGTTCTATCCAACCATCATAATCAGGTTCTGCTAAAGCTACTATATAACCACCAGTTTTACATACCCTTTTCAATTCCATCAAAAGACCGAAAGGTTTAGCTCGCCAAAGGAAGAAATAGTGACAAACTACAATATCAAAAGATTCATCTCTTATAGATAACTTTTCTTCAGTATCTCTAAAAAATTCTACTCCTTTGATATTAGCTGAGGCTTCGGCTATAGCTAAATGATTAGAGTCAATTGCTGTTATTTGAGCATCTGTGAATTCTCTAAGTTCTTTGCTTATAACACCGCTTCTACAACCAACCTCTAATACTCTGCGAGCGTCTTTCAAACCAATTTCATCATAAATCTTCTTTCGAAATTCACGAGAATGATCAATTTCTCTAAGAAACTCTTCATAGTATTGTGGGGAATGTTCAGGACAAAATCTATCAGCCATTTTTATTGCTCCGTTTGTTATGAAACTTTAATCAGAATTATAATTAAGTATTTTGCAATAACATAAATCTATTACGCATAAAATCGATTAAAGACAATATTTATCAAATTAACTCGTTAGATTGGATTAGAATTTACATTATTGAGGTTAAAGAAAATGAAAAAGTTGCATTTCACAGATGTTGAAGAACTTGATGTAAAAGATTATGACTCCACAGGAACAACAATTAGATGGCTGATTACAAAGGAGAAGGATAGTGCACCCAATTTTGCTCTCAGAAGGTTTGAGGTGCAACCCGGTGGACAAATAGGTATGCACAACCATCTACAAGAGCACGAGATATATATTCTAGCTGGAGAAATAGAAGTCATCACAGAATTAAAGACTTACACTGCAAAAGCTAATGATTTTATATATGTTCCACCTAATGAAGTTCACGGGTACAAAAATATTGGAACTACAACTGTTTCCTTCCTTTGTATTATTCCCTATCTTTAAAAAATAATTTTTCTTTTTTATCAATTTATTTTTTCTGTATTCAATTTAATCAGTAAATTTGCAACTGACCTAACCAGTGGCTTAAATTCTTATGACAATTTGGACATCTTGGGTCTTGCTTTAACCAGGTTATTATATGATCTTTGTGTCCATAGACGCCACAACATGGAGTAGTTACAACGTCTCGTTCAAGATCAGAGGGATATAAATCTAATAAACACACAATGCATCTAGGTCGTGAAGAACCACATTTATCACATTCCTCTTCCAGAGGATCAAAGGGATCTTTGCAATTATAACAAACAAGTTTCTCAATTTCATATGAATCTAGAACACCAAAAAGTTGTTTCAATCCTTCATGCATCAGTTGAGTGATCGATAGAACTGTAATAATTGCTCGATCATAGTTGACTATAGCTTCCATATATTCCCCTCTAAGATAATAATGTTGGATGAATGAAGCATTATGTTGAAGTAAATCTTTTATGTGAGAATTTGTGAATATTTCTCTCCACATGTCAGGTGCAGTGGAGTAAAACTTGAAATTACGGTTTAGGTCAATTACAGAAAAAGCATCCCTTGTAGCTCCATAGTAAGAGTTTGTGGGTCTAATATCTAGATAGGAAGGAATGATTTTGGTTAAAGTAGCTACAACTTTGATAGTTTTTCTGCTCTCTCGTGTAACTTTGATTGCAGAAAAAAGGTCATATCGATGTCCTTTTGGAATGTTAAATTTATACCCCATAGATAATCGTAACACATTCTCTTCGTTTTCCATTATCTCATTCTTTATCCATTCCAAATCCTTAGTTCTCGCCTTATTCTTTGTAGGAGCATACACTCTTTTAGGACTACTTTGAGTGGTAATTCTGCTTCTTTTAGATTGGATACTTTTGACATGGTTTCTTCTTTTTCTAGCAGATCTTGCATATTTTAAAACTACAATAACCACACCAATTATAATCATTAAAATTATAACACCAATACTGTCCATAATCTCCTTCCAATGATTTATTAGTTATTTAAATATTTAACCCTTTGTTAATTAATTTCCCATTTATAGGTTGATATTTTCGAGAGTTAAGAACTAAGAAGGAGTGAAGGAAATACTATTAACTTTCTTCTTCTACTTCTGCTATTTTCTCAACTTCTTGTATTTTTTCTTCATGTGAAACGATATTCTCTGCTTCACAATGTGGGCAAATTATAGCTAAAAACTCTCCGTCGGTCTTCTTTTCCCCGCCTTCAAGTTCCTTACCACAGATATCACAATAATCTTTTTGCGGGAAGCTTGGAAGTTCAGCTAGAATCTCTTTTTCTTTGATCCATTCTTTCCAATTCACTATAGAATAAGCAATAGCAAATACAATATATATGCCAGCAACAACACTTGCTAAGTAAACCATCCATGGATAATCTCTTACAATTCCTATTACAAAACCTGAAACAAACAAAATAACGAATGACAGAGATAACAATAAAAAGTTACCAGTTTCAAGATCATCTAGCATTTGAATAATAGACATCAAATATAAATTGAACAGAACTTATATTTAATTATTGCTTTTACCTTGAATAAAAAAGGATATTTGGGAGAATATTTATTAATTTTGTATTTATGCTGAAGATATGACATACTATGGAGTTCAAATAGAACCTCAATTCGGGTATAATTTTGATGAAATTCAAAAAATAGTTCAAGCTGCAGAGATACATGATTTTACTCATGCATGGTTCTCAGATCATTTCATGCTAACTGGGGAATCGAAAGATGTGAATGCATATGAATGCTTCACTTCAATGATGGCAGCAGCTTCATATACAAAAACACTTAGAATTGGATCGTTAGTATATTGTAATTCTTATAGGTATCCAGCTGTTCTAGCTAAGCAAATAGCATCATTAGATCATTACTCTAACGGACGTATTGATTTTGGTTATGGAGCTGGATGGAAAGAAGTAGAGTATAATGCTTATGGAATTCCTTTTCCAAGTGCAGGTGTAAGGTTGAAACAATTAGTTGAAGGTATACAAATTATCAAAAAGCTTTGGACGGAAGATATTGCAAATTTCAAAGGAAAATATTTTGATTTAAACGACGCTGTTTCCTTTCCTAAACCATTTCAGAAACCATACCCTCCTATTTGGGTAGGTACCATGTATGCTAAACCAAAGATGTTGAACATTGCAGCGAAATATGCAGATGGAATAAATTTAGCTTGGGCTTATACACAAGAAGTTTTCAAAGAAAAAATGGAAGAACTTGATGCACTCTGCGAAAAATACGATAGAAAACCCAGTTCTCTTCTCCGTTCTTATGGTATTTGGACACGTATATACGAAACTGAAGAAGAGAAGCAGAAAACTTGGAAGGAGATTGCTGAAAAGAGAGGGTTCACACTTGAACAATTAACCAAGAGATACGAAGGTTCTATGCATGGAACAATTGAAGAAATAATAGAATGGTTAAAAGTTTACAAAAAATATGGAATTGAAAATTATATCTTTATGTTCCCACAGAATCAGGAAATAGAGCAGATGAAAATGTTTCAAGAAGAAATCATGCCTAAGATATAATTTCTTCCTTCATTCCTTTTCCCAAACTTCAGGTGTTGTAAAACCTGAACCTGTACCAAAAACAACTATATTTTCATCTGATTGGATTTGTCCTTTCTCTTTTAGTAAATCTAATGCAGCGATAGTTGCTGCAGCCTCAGGAGATAGCATTATCCCTTCTTCTCTTGCAAGCTGGAACATAGATATTTTAATCGTTAAATCATCAACAGATATAGCTGTTCCATTGGATTCTCGTAATATTTTCAGAATTAAATAATCAGCTACAGCTGCAGGGACGCGTAATCCTGCTGCAATGGTTTCAGCGTCTTCCCAGAATTCAGCTTGATCTTTACCTTCATGAAAAGCTTTGACAATTGGAGAACATCCAGTTGATTGTACTGATATCATCTTTGGTCTTTTAGAAGTAATTAAACCTAGTTCCTCAAGTTCATCAAAAGCTTTCCACATACCAATTATGCCTGTTCCACCTCCAGTTGGATAAATTATTACATCTGGTAACTCCCAGTCAAATTGTTCAGCTAATTCTAATCCCATAGTTTTCTTTCCTTCTGCTCTGTAGGGTTCTTTCAGTGTTGAAACATCAAACCATTGATGTTTAGCAGCTTCTTCTTTAGCTATTTTTCCCGCATCTGTAATCAAACCATCTACTAAATACATTTTTGCTCCCAATGATTTTATCTCTGTAACTATGAATTCAGGAGTATCTTTTGGCATAAACACATGTGCTTTTGTTTGAGTTCTTGCTGCATAAGCTGAAAGAGCAGCTCCAGCATTTCCAGCTGTTGGAATCACAAATTCTCTAACTCCAAGCTCATAAGCTTTTGAAACAGCTGCACAAAGTCCTCTACTTTTGAAAGATCCTGTTGGATTCAGTCCCTCATCTTTGACATAAAGATTGTTCAATTCTAATTTCTCACCTAGGTTGGGAATTTTCACCAAAGGTGTCCAACCTTCACCTAGAGTAAAGCGATGTTTGTCTTCTAAAACAGGCATTATTTCATGGAATCGCCAAATATCATATCTTCTGTTCTTTATGCTAGCTAAGCTAATTGTTTCCTTTGCTTTTTCAATATCATATTCAGCAAATAACACCTTTCCGCACGAACATAAATTTTGTAATTCTTTAGAATCGTATTCTTTTCCGCACTTCGAGCACTTTAGATGTGTTAAAGAGGAGCTTTTTTCATTCATTGAAGTGCTGTTAAAAATCTAAATCATAAAGATTTCCTAGTGAAAAAGAGCTGAAGATTACTATTTATATTGCTGTAATGATTCCTTTAAGTGATTTTTCGAAAATTATTTTAACAAGTAAATCTGCTTGTTTCTCTATCTCTTCTAAAGTTTGATGACTTACTTGAACTAAAGTGTGTTCAGCAAATTTCTCATTAAATCTTTTCATAAAATTGAACAGTTTTGTTCTAGCATTAAAACTATCCCTCTCACATGCGAGAACTCCTACAAAATTACCAAAACCTTCTACAAGCAAAGTTTTACCTTGAAAATCAATACCTCGTAAACCTGTTCCAAATACTTCATCAGACATAGTTTTTACCGCTGTAAGAATTGCCGAGAGTAAGACATTATTTATCGGTGTTTGATCTCGGAATAGATGCGAATAGAAACTTGTTCCATCATCTGCAAAAATATTCAAGAAGTAGATATCAGGTAACTTTTCAGTTTTCTTTACATAGGACTGTTTAGAAAGAATCTTGATTACTTCAGTTATCTCTGTTGTGATTAATGTTGATCTATCGATACTATCAGAATCCAACATCTCAATGTTCTTTTCACAACTAATAGCCAGAAGAGAATTGTCATTTTTTAGAGCTATCTCCTTTGTTTGACGGAAAACTGAGTAAGCATCTGCATACTCTCCAAGAGCTACGAGAAGTTGACCTTTAAGATAAAGTACATCTGAAAGAATGGGGAGTTCTTGTTCTTGACAAATTGATATGACATTTGCTAAATATCTCTCAGAATAAGTCAAGTCATTATCAGATTGTGAGATCTTATAACGATGGAGATAGGATTCAGCTAAAAACAATTGAGAAAGTACAACAAATTGAAATTCACTTCTAATTGCATAATCATAACATTTCTCAAAGGCACTAATACTTGAGGAGAGATCATAATTGTCTAAATACGTTCTTCCCATGTAGTAGTAATAAGTAGCAAGCCATCGTTGGTTCTTTAATTTATCGCTAAGATGTCCTCCCTTTTCCAAATGCTTCATACCTTCATGGAGAAATTTCTTCCCAGGAAGTCTGGTGAGAGCATAACCATAAAGAATGTTGACAATTGGAGCTAATCTGTTTGATAACTGCTCTACTTTTTTCAGATTGGTAATTGCTTCAGAATATTTTTCTTGCTTAATAAGTATCTCAGCTTTATTGATGTAAAGAATTGGTTTAGATTGAGAGAGCTCAGGGTCTTTCAATGCATTATTACACAATAAAAGAGCTTTTTCAAGATTACCTAGCGTATGTTCTAAGTCGGCCATGTTGGAAATTAAAGATGCTTTATATTCCTTATTACCTACTTTTTCTGCAATCTCGAAAGCTTTGTTAAAATACTCGGAAGCATCTTCTAGAAAACCTTTAAATCGATATAAACCACCGAGCATTGTATAACAATCTAATCGTTTAGTATCCATATTCAAAGCTTCTGCAAGTTCTTTGTATATCTCCAACCATCCTTCATAGGATTCATCCCCTGTTCGGAACTCTCTATATGCAAGATCACTTACTATCTGCAAAGTTACAATAGGGTAATCTTGAATCATAACTGTATTAAAAAGCATATCACGGATTTTTACAGCACATTTTTTGACAGAATCAACATCAGAATTCATAGCAGCTATTTCTAAAGACATGATTGTGAAAAACACTTTGTGAGTCGCTGGATCTTTCTTCTTTAGCTCAACCAAAGCAGTCATAATATTTGCGAGAATGGCAGAGATTATCCCTCTTTCTCCAGTTATTATCGCTGCTTTAAACCGAAAATAATTTGTTTCGAAGCTATTATTCCTTACCATAAATGTCAATACTTGTTTGTATTGAGACAACAGAAAATATCCTAGCAATGATATCTCTGTATATGCTGTTCTGTACTTCTCTAGAGTTTTGTTTGAGTTCGCTAAATCGTCACAAGCATAGACAATTGACTGGAAAAAAGTATTGTTTTGGTACTGATATTTTTGATAAACTGAATAAAAATTCTCGAAATCTTCTTGAATAAGAATCTCGTATTTAGAAAATTCATTTGGAAGTTCGAACATTTCAGCTTTCAAAACAATCTATCTAACATATTCAAAAAATATTATTAAAGATTTGTGAAGTCCTAGTACTTATTTGCATGATATGCTAGAGCAATATACCAACTTTTTCTGTGGTTAACTAGTTAATTTTTTAAAGGGAGACGCTATTTTTAACTTGATAGTCATGAGCAATGAAATCTTTGATAATCCTGTTTTCGCTTCAAACATAATTCCTAAATTCACCCATAATGAAGAAATTGATTCAGCTCTTCTTGATTATTTAGAAATGGACACTCATGAAAATATATCATATACCTTGTTTCCTATTGTAGAACAAGTTCCAGAGAATAAGCGAGGAATCGTAAGATTATTCATCGCTAACACAGGTGATCTGTCAAGGACAATTCATGTTTACTATTCCCTTGTCGGTTGGTTCAGTGATTTACAGAAAGATAAACAAAAGATATTAATTGAAAAAATAACCATTAATCCTAAAGAAGTTTGGTTTAGAGATATTGTTTTCAAAAGCAATATTAAACAAGGAAAGAATTACTTCAAGGTTAGCCTTTTTGAAAATAAGAAATTACTTAAATCAAGTCATGTAGAATATTCACAAATAAGAGACATTGAAAATATTAAGCAAATTGAAAGAAGTAATTTCTTAGGTATGACTTCAAAACCTTATATTAATCCTCGTGCTGCAAATTATTGGGTTTTCTACTCTCTATTTGGTAAGAAAAAATATGTAAAAGAAAGTCCAGTTCTGATAGTATTTAAACTAGTAGGATTCTTAGGTGGAGCAACTTTTATTGTTTTATCAATTCTGATGCAAAACTTATTTCCAGAAGCAATCTTACCTGTAAGTGTTATTGTAACACTCCTCTCATTCTTGAGTTTCTTCTCTAACTTAGACGACAAGTATGTCAAATTAATTTATAATCTCAAATTAACTAATAATACCAGAAGAGGGACTCTCTATTTAGCTAAACAAATGCCAAATGAATCATTACAAAAGTATTGTATTTCAGGAATAAATTATGGTTATGAAGATGAGAGTAATACCTTATACTGGAAAGAAGGAGCTATTAAATTATACGAAAATCTCATTCCACTTGTTGGAAGATTGTTGCATCTAAGCACAGATGTTAAACCCACATCTGCAGTTTTAGTTTCAAAAGTAAAGGAAATCAAAGATAAAGACGAATTGAAGAAAAAAATCGAACTAGGGATCCAACTCCAATATGAAGAAGGAATAAGATTTGAAGAGGGAGTTGATCCTTTGGGAGAAGATTCAGATGCAGTTCATACAGAAGTACAAGTTTTCGATTCTGATACTTCCATGCAACCTGAGGTAGACGTTATAAGGACTGAATCTACTATGGATTCTCAAGTTGAAGTTATCGAGACTAAAACATCAATGAAACCTGATATAGATCCGATTGAAACTGATTCTTCGATGGATGATGAAATAGATCCAATTGAAACTGATTCTTCGCTGGATGTTGAAATAGATCCGATTGAAACTGAACCGAAAGCCTTAGTATCCAAGGTTCGTGGAGTTATAATAGGTAAGAAGACAGATGTAGCTACTATACCAGAACCAAAAAAACTTCCGTTCACAAAGAAGGATGATACAAAGAAATCAATAAAGGACAAAGCTGATTCCGAAAAATAGTTCGCAACGTAGTAATTATAAATATCTAAACTTTCGTTTTTCTAATGGTAGACTTTATCAGTAACTCAGTTAAGAACGGCGAATACGATGCGTTTAATTTTACTTGGATAAGAATCGCAACCTTTGCAATTCTAGGTTACTATGTAAGCGAAATGATAAGCAGAATATTCTTTTTCTTCTTAGATTATAGTGATCCAGCTATTAGGGGAAATATTTTTACACCTTGGATGATAATAGATACTTCGATTTATTCTCTAGCTTTGATATTCATAGCTATTCAAGCCCTAATTTGGAGAAACACTAGCAGAGATTATGAAACTAGAAGTAAAGCTAGATTAGCATTCATCATGCTTATAATTACAGCTTTTTTCACAGTTTTGTACGATGTCCTAATAATTCTTCAAGCTGATCTGCAACATAGTCATAGGAGCGATAATACTGCTCCATTCATTTTCATGATTATTGCTCATTTCTATGCTCTGGTACTGATAAAACAATTAATTACAACAATAGGAAGAAGCAACAAAACTATTACAGGAACCTCAATATTCTATACTTTGTTTGGTTTAAATCCTGCAATAAGATATCTTCTATGGTTCCTCTTTCTTGTATTTAGCATGGAATATACATTGATTTTCACTTACTATTCATCTCTGATTATGGTATATTTAGCATCTGTTGTAACAATAGGATTTTCAGTAGCAATATGGAGAGATACTCGAAAAATTAAGATGGAGTATCTACTAGCCAGTGCAAAAAGAGATAAAATGTTAGAGAAAAAAGAACAGGAATTAGTCTTAACAGATCAAACACTTCTTGTGAAACAAGAAAAATCAGAATTCTGTAAGAAATGTGGGATTAGAATAGATCCAAACGAGGTAAAATGTCCAAAATGTGGGCAATCACATACTACTGATTAATCCGCGTTTATTCATCTTTTTCAGCTTTTTCCAATTTTTTACTCGCTAGGATCATATTGGTAGTTTTATCACTTCGCTTGAATAAGCGGAATAGATAGATTACAACTACTGTTGCTACAGCTACACCAATAATAATGAAGAGAGCAGTTAACAAATCACCAGAATCTGATATTGGATTCTCACTGTAATTTTCTGTTCGATGATTGATTGCGTCGAGGATTTTGATTTCAATCGACGTATAATCAAAATAACCTTCAGTTACAGCGACTATTTCTGAGTTATTATCTAGTATTACTTGAGATGGTACTACTGTTAAATCAAAAGTTGAGATTGCTTGTGAAGAAGCATACCCCAATGTCCAATTAGTTGAAAGGGAAAGATCTTCAATTAGATCAAGTAGTGTAGTATTTATTGGTTCAGAATCAACATTCAATGCAATTATTGAGAGTGTATAATTGTTTTCTAATTCTTGTAGAGTTTCAATTTGACTGTGACATGAGGGACAATTTTGTTTAAAGAAAATAACTACCCTTACGCCTTCATAATTCAAAACATCATCATTTTCCAAATTTATATTAGTAAAAGGAATAGAAGTTGTAAAGCCTTGTGACGTATAAATAAATGATGTAAGTAAAATAGAGACAATCATTGTTGAGAAGAGTAGATGTTTTTTCATGCCCATAAGAATCACTATTTGATTCGCGTGTAAACTATTCAATGGCAGAGTAATTTATTACCTTTCGCATTTTTTCAATTTTCACATTTTCACAAATAACAGATTTTTCAATGAAAGAATCATTCCCTATCTCTGAAGATTTCCAAATAACACTATGATCAACAATTGAATTTGCTCTAACATTGACATTGTCATCTAATACAGAAAAAGGTCCAATTGTAACATTATCTTCCACTATAATGTTATTTCCAAACACTACAGGTGGGATTATTTTTGCAGTTGGGGAAATAGTAACATTTTCTCCTTTCCAGAAACCATCAACATTTTTACCAGGAGGAACGATTCCTTCCACAAAACCTCTAAGAACGTCCCAATTAGCCCAGAGATAACTTCGAATGTTCCCACAATCCATCCAATAATATTCATCAACATAACCGTTAATCTTGAATTTTTCTTGCAAAAGATAGGGGAAGAGATCTTGTCCAAAATCATTAATATCTTTGAAATTTTCCAGAATGTCTAGAACTCTATGTTTGAAGATATAAACTCCGGTATTAACTAAGTTTTGATGAAATTCTGAGACTGGTCTATAAGCAAAAGCTAGAGTTGTAAATAGCATTTCCTCGGGTTTTGGTTTCTCTAAGAAAATTTCAATGTTCTGTTCCTTATCTAGAAGAATCACACCGAATTTTTTTGTTGGGAAGTCTATATTTTTGAGACTGATAGTTGCATAAGAATTAGTAGAATAGAAGAAGTCTATCATTTTCTGTAAAGGTAGGTTACTAACGATATCAGCCATAGAAACGATGAAGTCTCCTTCGATGATATCAGATACTAAGCGAACTGCATCAGCTGTTCCAACAGGTTCCATATCAGGAATAATTATCTCTAAATCTTCTTTGGAATATTTATCAGTAATATATTCACGGATCTGTTCTCCCAAGTATTTAACAGCAATAACAATTTTCTTTACTCCAGTATCAGCTATTTGACGTATAGAAAAATCGATCATTGGTGTCAATGCAACTTGAACCAGAGGTTTAGGTTTGTTAGTAGTTAATGGTTTAAGTCTTGTTCCTTTTCCTCCAGCCAGAATAACTGCACAGTCTATCTTAGATATATTAACCACCGTCTTTTTTATTTCGAAGTTTCTCAGCTAACCAACCAATTTTAGTATCCTCTATACCTTGGATATCAAATTCTGGTACAAAAGGTTTGATATCTAGTAGAGGAGTATTATTGAAAACATCTATCCCTTTTACTAAAAGCTTATTCTCATCAACCCTTACTAATTGAACAATAGACAAACCGATTTTATTGGGACGATTAGGATGACGAATAGCAAAAATGCCTTTTGGAACATCATCTAGAAAAGGTTGAAACTTGAGTTTTTCTTCTGTTGCTTGATCAAACCAATAGAGAAGAATGATATGAGAAAAACCATCTATTTCTTCTAAACCTTCCAGATACTCTGGGTTGACAACAACTGTACCAAAAGCTTCAGAAAAACCAGGTTGGATAGGCATATCTTCATCACTTTTTTCAAAAGGAGATTCGATATGACCAATTGGCTTGATAACAATATCCATGTATAGTCCTCAAATTGCTAATATATCTTTCTTTTGCCATAGATTATACTTATGAAATTTACTACACGAAATGAAGTATTGAAAATAAATTGAGCTCTTTAAAAACTATTTACAAAATAATTATCTACAAATCTTTTGATTTTATTTTTGTCAATATAATCTCACGATCTGCATATTTTACAGCCTCAGGGTCATGAGATACAGTTATTAATGTTGTATTGTAGACTATACACATCTGTGAGAGGAGCTCATAAACCATCAGAGAATTTTCAACATCTAGATTTCCTGTAGGTTCATCAGCTAACACAATACGAGGTTTATTTGCTAAAGCAACTGCTATTGCAACCCTTTGTTGTTCACCTCCACTTAGATATGAGGGTTTCTGATTAAGATATCTTTCAATTTCAAGTATTTCGACAAGCTCTTCGACTCTTTTGTCTATAGTTTCCTTTTCTACTTTTGCTATAATCATTGGAAACTCAATATTCTCCTTAACTGTTAAAAAGGGAGCTAAATTATATGATTGATATACTAATCCAACAGTGTTTCTTCTATACTCTGCTAGTTGATCTTCATTAAAATCTACAATGTTCTTACTTTCAACAAGAATTTTCCCTGCAGTAGGTTTCAAAATCCCTGCTAAACAATGGAGAAGAGTTGATTTTCCTATACCAGATTTACCTCTAATTACGACTCTTTCACCTTTACTTATTGTGAGATTGATACCAGGCAAAGCGATTGTCTCTACTTTACCTTTATATACGTGGACTAAATCAATAATCCGGACAATTTTTTGTTTTTTCTTACTCATTTTTTACTTCACCTTCTAGAATTGGATTTAACACTTGTGGTTTTTTTCTAAAGATTTTAGGAATTAGAGAAGCTATCAATGGCACAAAAATGGAGAAAATTAGAGCAACAACTTGAATTAAATAATTTAATCCTGTCAAACTTAACTGAACTGGAAGTCCATATTTAGTGTTCGTAATATAAACAATTGTATTAAGTCCGAAGATAGCAATTATTAAACTTGTAAAAGATATTGAAAATATGAATATAAATAACCAAGAAGTAAACGTCAAACGAGACAATGAATTTTTCATTCCTCGTAATTTTAAAAACCTAAGATTATTATTACATGCTCTCTGAAGATCGATGAAGATAATAATTAACATAAAAGGAATCGCGATATTCATTAACAAAACAGGTAATTGCAATGCTGCAACCAATGTTTCATTAGGATATTCATAATAATCATCTGAAATAATTGAATACCATAGATTGTTTTCATCTAAATATGAAATTAAGCTATTAATGTTATTATTCTTATCCATGATACTAACAATAGAATATTGGAATTTTGTTGAATTTGATTCATTCTTGTCATATTTTAATAAAAACCATTCAGAGAATTCTTGAGGGAAGAAATAAGGCAAGAAGACAGCAAAATCAATGAGTTCTTTTATGTTATATTCAACATTCAAATTAGTGTTTGTTCTAGGAATTGAAATATTTTCACCTATTTTATATCCTACAGAATTAGCTAAAGAACTAGAAGTTATTACATTATTGCTTGAGAGATTCAAAAGATTAAATACGTCTCTGTTGCTAAATTCATTAAAGAGTTCATCAGGAAAGTATGCATTTTCATAGAATTTTATTGGATCCTCAATATAGATGACATTGATGTATCCTTTATCTGTAAATGTTGAATCCAAATAAGAGACTATACAATTATCCCTACTACAAATAGGAATAATTTCTGTGATTGTAGAAGCTTCTGTTATTATAGATATATCTGCTAGTTCCATTGATTCATAAAACTGGCTTTGATGGTTTCTAAGTGTTGTGTAACTTGATGTTAGTAAAGACGAAAAAAATAGTAAGAAAAAGCTTAATGTCAATAATTTCTTTTTGCTTTTGAATGCAGAAACCAAAGCTTTAGTTAAATATAAATGAATAGGAGTAAAAAACTCTAGTAATCTTCTGAACAACCTTTCTATTGGATGCATTAGAAATCGTGGTATGATAAACAACAGAAGAATAAATAGACAAAAAGATACTGAAATATACCAAATTGAGCTACTTGAAAGATTTTCAGATTGTAAAGATGTTCTATTAATGGTCCAAAACACAGTAATAGCTAACAATCCAAGCATAACTGAAACAATTTGAATGATTATACTTAGAATTTCAGATTTTGAATATGAAAGCTTTTTCTTTTCTTCTTTAAAAATAGGTCTCAAACCTATTTCTGAAATTGAATTTATTTGAATAGCAATAATGGGTATAAATGCAACAATATGAACAATACTAATTAATAACTGTGAATAAGACCAATCATTAATTTTCATAATTGTAATAAAAACAAAATTTGCTAAAAGAGATACTAATATACATATTGTTGTATTCCAAATATGAAGAGATATTAATCTTTTACTGATAGAAGAATAATTCCCACCTCTGGAATTTAATATTTGCATAATCTTTCCAAATTCTTTCTGATTTTGTTTGAGATATGCGAATGCTGAATAAAGAAAAACTGATGAAATTACTATGACAATAAAGAGAGTTCTCACTAAAAGAGAGTTCATTTTTTGAAACATTTTTGTCATAGAAACGTTAAAAATATCATTGAAGCTAATAGTTATTTGAATTTCACTATTTAAGGGGAAAATATCATAGAATTGAAAATAGTTTCCTCTTAATTCTTTTGTCCATTCTCCATAATTCTCCTTTAATAGATTAGGTAATAGATTGAAATATACTGTTTTGTTCATTCTGAAAAATGAATTTACAATCGTTATTTCATGTGCAGCAACATTTTCTAATACTGAAGATCCTGTATCACGAACTACTTTGAAGAAGAAAGCTTCTGTAATGATTACATTAATACCATATAATCCTTGTTTAGCTTGTAAATAGGTAGTTGGAGAGAAAACAGGTTCAAAATAAGTTTCATTTGCAATGAAAACAGTTGTTATATTACCATTTACTGCAGGAAAATTCCAATCTACAGAAACATCATTTATTTTTACATTAACTAAGTTGTCTCCTTGAACAATAACTTCGTTATAAGTAAGTGAATAATTAGAATTATCATTAATTTGTGAATTTATCAGTACTAGATTGAATACTTGAATACTTTCATTTTTTATTTTGATATTAGCTAAAATATTTGGTAGGATAACAATATTTTGGTAGTTATAATTATTAAAATGATTAGAATATAGAGCATTATTTGATAAATAACAGGAAAAATTCTGTTCTATCTGTACTTCAAAATCTGGATCCTCGCTTGATAGCACAAGATTCGACCATTCATCATGATATTCAGATAGATAAAATGAAAATGAAAAAGAAGTAATTATCAATAAAAGAAGAATGACAGTATACTCTATTATGATAGCTTTCTTCTGTCCTTTCACTATTATTTTCATCAATTTCATTTAAACAGTCTCCACAATGTTATACGGTTTTTCTGCGTTATCGATTGATGGTATGTGTCTTTTCAAATTCTTGTTATTTATATATCCTATGAGGATAACCATCAATGTTATTATCAAAATTTGAGAAAGCAAAAATATCAACGCTTGGGGATAAATTGAGAGAGAAAATCTAATATATGCATTTGGTTGAAGGACAGATATAAGAAGAAATCCGAAAAGCCAACCAAATAGATTTCCAATTAATGTTATGTATAATAAGAACAAGTACATAGGTAATAAACCAAGAAAAATCCCAGTTTTTATAGAAATCCCTCGTGAGAAAAATATCCTGAATCCACTAATTTGTTCTTTAAAAACACAATTACTATAGTCGATTAAAGAGAATAGTAAAGCAACACCAAATATAGAAATAATGAAAACTAAGAAGTGTGGTTTGATAATTAGGTTAAGGTAATCCTCATTACCGAAATTTATCTGATGATAATCAATGATTTTTATACCTAACTGATCAACTTCATTTAATGCAAAAATCCTCTCTCTTATATTTTTTTGATCTTTTGGATCATCTAAACTTAAAATCGATATAGTGTCCACATCAGTGGTTTGAACAATATTATTATTAAAATCACTGTTCAGTAAAATGTAGTTTGAGGAGAACACTGCTCTATTTCCTGCAAAATAATACTTTGTTAGCCAAGAAAAGATAGGTGTTATTGATATTATATCAACTATATCAGATATGAAAACATGTTCGAATTCATTTAGAGAAAATGCAAAACTATCATTTATTTCAACTTTTAAATTTGAAGCAAAAGCTTCTGATACAATAGAAGAATTTTGCTGAGTGATAAATCTGTTCAATGTCTCCATCAAAGTATTTTTTCCCGAATAAAATCCAGAAAATTTTTCACTGTTAAATAAATATTCAATTTTACTCGTATTAATTATATAGCCATCAATACGAAGAATAGAAGG
>JAUWPI010000076.1 GCA_030611665.1 Candidatus Heimdallarchaeota archaeon
TAAGTGTAACAATCATATAGTGATTCTATGTCAGTTTATAGACCAGATGCGTTCATCTGCAACAAATGTGGGCTCAGGTTCAATAATGAAGAAAAAAAGATTTTGAAAGAGCAAGTTGACGGAATTTTCGCTACAAAGACAGTTTGTCCCAAATGCCTCTCTGCTGACATTAAAACAACAATTACAGGACATAGAGATCCTGATGATTCCTGAAAGTGTATTACGACAGTAATTTCCTTATCTTACCTATTTTATAATTAGAATTAGCTTATTTTTGAATATGCAACCAGAAACTCTTATTGAAGATATGAACAAAATCTTGGGGAAAATGGATAAAGAATTGAAGGGTCTAAATCGCGAATTAGATAAGATTTTGAAAAAATATCCTAGATATATAGAAGATGATGAAGCAAAGTTAAAGTATGCCTACCGTAAATACAATCACGGAAAATAGAAATCCTAAGTTTGTATTTATCTGAAAACAACCCAATTGATTATTTAAGGGTTATAGATACATCAATAATTTGATTCAAAATTTTGACAAAAGTGTTTTTAAGACAGTTTTAATTTACTATCATTACCGTATGTGGTTCTTACTATGAAGGATGTTAAAATAATAATCCCAGCAGACAAGTTGGATATTGTTAAGGAGTTAGATGAAAAACTTGCAATTGTCTTCAATGTGACGATTTTCAAAGAAATCGCAACTCTTCATACAGTTGTAGAAAATCAACAAACCTCAATCTTACTTGAAGAATTAAAAGGATTAGGCGTTGGAACAGTTTTCGGAAGTATAACAGTAACACCTGTTGCACTAACAATATCCTCTGACAAAAAGGAGGTTTCTGTAAAAGGTAGAGGAATAAGCACAGATGAAATGATTGCAAATATCAAGGGTCTTGCCTTACTCAATCCTACATTCTTAGCTCTTATATCTTTGGCAGGGGTTCTTGCATCTTTTGGTTTAATTTACGACAATGTTATTATTATTATCGCAAGTATGATAATTGCTCCCTTGCTTGGTCCAATTGCTCTTACAGTTTTAGGTACTATGACTCCTAAGAATATCTTTTCCAAAAAAGCGATGATTGCTGAGGTAGTGGGGTTAGTTATAATAATATTAATTGGTTTAATGGTTGGAGCAATTTTCAATTGGACTAATCCTGAATATATAATAAATAGTGAACAAATAGCTATCAGAACAAATCCAGGAATTGGTGATATAATATTTGCTATAGCAAGTGGATTAGCTGCAGGTTTGTTCATTATTCGAGGAGAAAGCGCTTCAATTGTAGGAGTTGCAGTTGCAGCATCTTTATGCCCACCAGCTGCAAATGTAGGTGTTCTGTTAGTAAGTGTTGCCAATCCATTTTTCCTTCAAGCTGCACTGGGATCATTGATACTGCTGATTCTGAACGTGATTTCAATCTATGCTTCATGTGCGTTAATTTTCTGGACATCTCGATCTTTTGTCAGAGGGGGTTCAGTATCTACTAGACAATTTAGAAAAATCAGTAAAATATACCTTATTCAGATTGTAATGACCTTACTCATCCTAATATTGATTATAGCATTTATTATACTGGATAATCAATTTGGTTGGCTTGAGTTCAACTTGTGAATGTCTGAAAACTTTCAGGCTTTTTTTACCTAAAATGTTCAATCATTGATTTCATGATCATGCTCACTGCAAATTGAGCTTCTTCTGAAAGATCATTAAATCCTTTTCCACACTTAGGACAAGCTTCATACCCTTCTGGATCACTTTTAGTGAATTTTTCTCCACAAGCAAAACAATAGATTGTATTAGGTAATGTACCCATATGTATCAAAGAAACATAAATGTTCACTCAAATAAAGTTTGTCTCAAAATAATTGATTGAACAGACGAGGAAAATATATATGATATTGAAGGTACAGCCTTAAATTCAGACCCTTACCCACTCAGTGCTCCTGTTGGAATTACTAATTTTCAAGAGTATACTGCAAATATTTTTACAATATTTCTAATAATATCGTGTATTGGGATAATTAGCCTTATAAATAGACGAAAATAGTTCTTTTTTATCCTTTTTTCTTTTTATTTATTATTCGTAAATCTAACTTATATGAAATTCATTCAATTTTTCAGTAAATTCTCTAATTATCTTTTTCTTCTGATCATATTTGTCAATAGTCATCTCTAGATAGAAACTTTCTTCCACAGGAATAGCTTTTAAAGAATATTGTTGGATAGACTTGTTCCACACTTCTTTAGTTTTGGTTATTGTATCCTTCTTTGCACGATTATTTGAGAGATCATCCAAGTATTTTTCGTACCCCCAGAAATATGATTCATTCCATATAGTTATTCCTTCACGTGAGACATGTTTATCAAGAATTACCCCTAAACATCTCGGAAAAACATCCAATTTATTAACATAGTTTAAAAAAAACTCTATTCCAAAATTCAACCATTTAGCGGTAGTCTTTCTTAACCTACTTATGAATGATTCAAGCGGTTTTCTCATTTCCTTATGATAAAATTGGTGCGGAATGATAAAGTGTTCATAATTGGAATCATTGCGAATACTTTTGAGTTTACACAAGTCACCACCTAGATTATACAATTTTTCTTCTATATCATCTATGTAGTTATTTAAATTCGTAATTACTTCTGTATGTGAAATCTTTCTTTGAGATTTATAACCTTTGAAATAATCTCTTTCTCTATGTAGAAGCTCTACAATGACATTATGATATTCAGGATAATCATTTGTTCCTATGTTGCAACACATTCGAGCAACAGTCATCAAAGTATAATATCCTGAAACTATTCCCCATGATAAGCTATATTCTTTGAGCAAATGTTCAGAAACAACATAATTATGTGTTGCAGTTAAAGCGAAACAGTAATTTTCAAAAAATTGTTGTTTAATGTTCATAGAGAAACAATAGATATTAAGATATTTAAGTTTCAGTTCTATCCGCTAATACCTTCAACTATAAATTGATGGTAGTCCTTAAAACAGAAAATTTAACATTTAAGATGCGCATATATAACCTAAAATCTCCATATAGAGTAGAGAGCATTTGAATAGTAAGAAATATATCTATTTGGATTTAAATCACTGGATTAGATTATCTAGAGTACATATTAAAGGAAAAGGTGACGATTCAGAAAGGAAGTTATATGATTTATTGTTAAATTTAGCTGATTCTGAAGAAGTTATTTTTCCTTTGTCGATTGTTCACTTGAATGAAATAGGTGGATCTCGATATAACATGAATCTAAGAAAAAATTTGGCAAAAACTGTAATCGATTTTACCAAACTTAATTGTATTCAACCGTTATTTGTTACTGCACAGTATGAAGCAAGGTACGCGGTTATTAAGGTATTAGCTGAAAAACTTGATGGGATCAAACAAATATCAGCTCATAATTTATTAGGAAAAATTATGAGTGTAAAAAATCAATATCCTTATTTTCCCATCGGGAAAGGTATGAGAGCTCTACTTGGTCATATACCTCAATTGATTAATCGACAAACAGGTGAAGAAATTACAGAAGGTATTATTTATGAAAAAACTCATGAATACTTTAACAATCCTGATAAGCTAATTGAACTAGCTTCTAGCGAGTATATGCGAACTCAATATAACTCGATGCTAGTCGATTTTAAATCAATAATTCAAAACGAAAAAAGATTAACAAAAATAAGAGAGAATCTGGATAAAACACGTAAAGAAGATGTCAAATTTACACAATTCATCCACTGGTCAATTTATAGAGAGATCATAATTGAAGAGACTCAAAAATGGTCAAAGCTGCTTTCCATAAACCTTGAAGAAGCAATAATAATTATTCTTGGAAATGAAACTGGAATACCTGATAAAAACAGCATTTTAAATTTCTATAAAACAATGCCTTCCATTTGGTGTTGTTTTAAATTTGAACGTTTTCGAGATAGAAATTATTCTAGAGAAATGACAGATAATGATATCTTTGATATTAATTCACTATCCAATGCTTTACCCTATTGTGACATTGTAGTATGCGACAAATTTTACGCGACAGCAGCCAAAGAAGAAGGTTTAGATAAATTCTGTCAAAAAATAGTTGCTCATAAGTTAGATGCTTTAGTAGATTTACTCTGAAATTACATCATGAATTGAATTTATCTTGTTGTAATAGTAATTATTTCTGAGTTTAAATAGGGAAAGCAAGAGAAATATATGATGACTAAAGTCTTGCGGACAGAAATAATCGAATTACGGAAAAACAAAGAGTTGAGCAAGCTTTGTCATCTGACTAAGAACCTCTATAATCGAGGAAACTTTCTGATAAAAGAACAACTAAAAAAAAGCGGTAATCTTCTGTTCTACAACCATCTTGATAGTCTCTTAAAAGGTGAAGACTGTTACAAAGTCTTGCCTGCCCAAACAGCTCAACACACTCTCATAAGTTTATCGAGGAGCTGGAAAGCTTACTTCCAAGCTCTAAAAGAGTGGAAGAAAAACCCTCAAAAATTCCTCAGTTGTCCTCGCTCTCCTTACTTCAAGAAACCTTCAGGGGAGACCTTAGCTATTTTTAGTAATCAACAAGCGAGAATTGTCAATGGAAGGGTGATATTACCTAAAAAGGTGAGATTCACCTTGAGAACAAGGTTAACTGCTCAAGATGACTTGCGGGAGATGCGTGTCATCCCTCGAGGAGTAGGATACACTGTCGAACTGGTCTATCACAAACAGCTTCCTAAGGTAAAGAAGAAGAACAAAAAAAGGAAAGGTTCCATCGATTTAGGTTTAACCAACCTCGTGACTTTCGTGGATAACATCGGTTCGCGTCCGATTGTCATCAAGGACGAGGGGAAAGGAGTAAAATCCATAACACAGTATTATTTGAAAGAAGTAAAAAAATTACAACAGCAGTATGCAGCACAACAATACAAACAATTACGCAAACAAAACAGATTACAATACGGCACAAGCTTCCTGCATCTCCGTCAGCATTGGAGGTGGAAGGTGAAAGATTGGTTGCACAAAGTAAGCAAGTTTCTCGTTGGCCTCTGGGAAACTAGAGGGTTACACACTATATACATTGGTTACAATCCTCTCTGGAAACAGCAGCTGAGGTTGAGAAAGAAGTCTACCCAGCTCTTTGTCATTGTCCCCTTTGACAAACTTATCAACCTCCTTCAGTACAAGGCAGAAGAGAAAGGGATTAAGGTTGAAAAAGTAGAAGAGTCTTACACCTCTAAATGCAGTTTCTTAGACAATGAGCTTTCCCAGAAAAGGGTGAAATATCAAGGAAAAAGGGTGCACAGAGGACTGTTTCGTTCTGCAACAGGTGTTCTAATCAATGCTGATGTCAATGCTGCTTACAACATTTTAATGAAAGGCGATCCGCAGCGCTACCTAAGCGTAGTGTGGGCGGGGTAGGAGGGTACGTGGTTTACCCCCTTAGAGTGAGCTACCCAGCAATGACGCTCTAAGGAAGATTGTGTTATATGTAAATATGACAAATCAAATCATCAATATACTAAAGATTTATTATTCTTTTAACACCAAATGACTTAGTATGAGTTCAGTTGAAGAAATCTGCGAAAAATTTGCTGTTCAAAATGCTTTAGAGCATGGAGAAGCAAAAATTGGTCCGGTCATGAGAATAATAATGGTAGCTCATCCTGAATTACGCAAGGATGTAAATAATGTAAAAACTATCGCTACACAAAAGATAGATCACATTAACTCTCTAGATCTTGCAGAAATACAACAATTGGCTCAAACAAAGTATCCTGAACTTCTGAAGGATATAACCGATGACAAAGAACCTGAAGAAGGTCTTAACTTCATTAGAGCGATTATTGAAGAGCACAACAAGACAGGTAGATTCGGTGGCAAAGTTCATACGAGATTTCCTCCTGAACCTAATGGTTGGTTACATATTGGGCATGCTTGTTCGATTTTGATGAACCATAAAATTGCAATGGATTATGGTGGGATTTTCAATTTCCGGTTTGATGATACAAATCCGATTACTGAAGAAGAATCATATGTTAATGCAATGATTGAGGACATCAAGTGGTTAGGAGTATACAAGGAGTACGAAGATGGAAGCAATAACATCTTCTTTGGTTCTGATTATTTTGATCAATTCTATGAATACGCTGAACAATTAGTTGAGAAAGGTTTAGCTTATGTTGATGATTCTAGCGCTGAAGAAATCAAGGAACAACGTGGATCAATTACAGAACATGGTACAGAAAGTCCCTTCCGTGAAAGAACAATTGAAGAGAACATTAATTTGTTCAAAAGGATGAAGAAATGTGAATTCCCTAATGGATCTAAAGTTCTAAGAGCAAAAATAGATATGAAACATCCAAATCTCCTCATGCGAGATCCTATCATTTATCGGATACTTCATGCTCCCCATCATAATACAGGAGATAAATGGTGCATATATCCTATGTACGATTGGGCACATGGTTTAGAGGATTCTATAGAGGGAATCACACAGTCTATTTGCACTTTAGAGTTTGAAGTTCACAGACCATTGTATGATTGGTTTCTAGATCAATTAACAGTGGAAGATGGAAGTCCTATCTTTCATCCACAGCAAATTGAATTTGCTAAAGTGAACATATCGCATATGGTTTTAGGAAAAAGAGTAATGATACAGCTAGTTCAAGAAGGATATGTTGATGGATGGGACGATCCCAGAATGCTAACAATAGCTGGAGTTAGAAGAAGAGGAGTAACAGCTGAAGCTTTAAGAAAATTCATGGAAACAATAGGTGTATCAAAAAGAGATAAAATAATTGATCAATCCATTCTAGATTACTGTATTAGAGAAGATTTGAACACTAAATGTCCCAGAGTAATGAGTGTTCTTAAACCTCTAAAAGTTGTTATAACCAACTATCCAGCAGACAAGAAGGAAGAGATAGAAGTTCAAAATCATCCAACTATTAAGGAAATGGGAACAAGAAAAATTATTTTCTCCAAGACCATCTATATTGAACAAGATGATTTCTTGGAAAGTCCTCCTGAAGATTATTATAGGCTATCACCTGGTGAAAAAGTTAGACTAAAAAATGCCTATATTATTAAATGCGAGGAAGTTATCAAGGATGAAAAAACAGGAGAGATTAGTGAATTACATTGCTCCTATAAACCTAAAAAGAATGATAATTCCGAGGTTAGAGGTACTATACACTGGATTTCTGCTGAAAACTGCATAAAAGCCAAAGCACGATTATTTGATAGACTTTTCGTGAAGGAAAATCCAATGGAGACTGAAGAAGGAAAGGTTTTCACAGATTACCTAAACCCACAATCATTGGAAATTACAGAAGCATTAGTTGAAACATTCTTGAAAGATGCTCAATTAGGATCAAGATTTCAGTTTGAGAGATTAGGTTATTTCTATCTAGAACCTATTGATTCAAAAGAAAACAAACTTGTCTTCAACAGAATTATCTCTCTGAGAGATTCATGGTCAAAAAAATAGCACAAAAACGTGAGTTTCAAAAGAAAAATTTAAAACCCTAATATGAAATGAACTTCTGAAGACAACTATTTTTATTAAAAAATAGTCCCGTAGTGTAGCGGCAATCATTCCGGACTTTGAATCCGGCGACCGGGGTTCGAGTCCCCTCGGGACTACCAACCTTTTTACTGAAATCTAAACTGAATCTCGTCCGAAATGCTTTAAAAGTGTCAATAAATCACAGAATTATAGTTAATGTTACTTAATAATATTTTTTAAAAAATTGCTAAATTCAATCCTAACATTTTTTGCATTTATTTTCTAGATATATGGTTTTCTCTGTACATGTATCACACATCTTGATTTCGAGTTTGTTTAAATCTATCTTTTCAACCTTTTCAATTAACTCTTCTTTTGTTTTATATTTCAATATCAGTGTGTGAGGTCCTCCTTCAACCATTCTAGAAAGAGGAATGTTTTTATTGTCAAGTAGACAGATAACTGGAATTTCATGTTCATATGCATACATTAATTCCATTCCTACTCCATGTGAAGGTTCATTCACATCTGCAATGATAATACTTGATTGTCTTAACCAATTCAGATCCCTCTCAAAAATGATTTTGGATGGAGCATCATCCATCTTTCCTGGAACAAATGGATGATAACCTTGTCCTTGAGTGTATTTAATTAAATAATCCAATAGTGAGAAATCTAATTGTTGCGCTTTAATCATTGAACACGCAATGTATGCATTCCTTTTCATGATCAATCTAACCTTTCACTTAATTTTGTATAAAAAAACGTTATGAGCTGAAACAAGCTATTCTGCTTCTTGTTCAGCCATTTTCTTAAGAATACTCAAAGCTCTTAATGCAATTGTTGTTTCCTCAATATTTGCTCCCCAAAGACCTCCTTTATCTTGAATTGCTAACAAATAAAGAGCAGCTTTTTTCAACATCAAAGAATCAGCTGTTTCACTTGGAGCTAATGCTTGAATGACATATCCTGTTGTTCCAATATTTCCTGACCATGAGCCTTCAATGAATTGAGTTCCTCCTATAGCTTGAGTGAATTGCTGTCTTTTTGTTGGAGCTCTTCGCATATCATGTAAAGCGCGCATTAGGCGGGCAAACATTTCAATAGGCGTTTTACCTGTTTGTGATGTTGAGAATCTTGCATATCCTCGTTTTACTACTATTTCAATACAAGCTGAGAACAACGTTGCTAATCTATCTAGTAATTTTATGTTTCCTGTCACATCAGCCACATAACTCATTATTACATGTTGTGGAGTAGTTCTTGATCGTAAGTTTGGTGTAAATCTATTTAATTTGTTTATGAAATCCCATTCAGTATCCTCGAAAATTGAATCTCTGAACTCTTCTATATCGTTTATCCTTTTATCAAATATTGTTGGGTCGTACAAGCTTACCGCATACATGACATAAAATTGTTCATACGATAGTTCTAATGTTTCAACGGTTTCGATGATGGCAGATAAGTTCTCAACAGGTTTTTGTAAGGTTACAGCCACTTTACCTTCGTTTGTAGACATGATCCATTCTGTATCTATATTATACCCGAGGCTGTAGAAGAGTTCCAATACAGTAGCTGTTTCATAAATAGGACTAATCTCACCCCAATACCCTTCTTCATTTATCCTTTTCTTCAGGGCATTGATTCCCTTGTCAAATGCTTTATTAATTGGTAAATCACCTAATTTCTTTGACTTCAAAGTTTCTTCAAGTTGAGAAAATTGGTACTCCAATCCAAATACCTCTGATCTTTCCACACGAGGATTGGAATAAAGGAAATAAGCTGTTTCTATTACACTTAATAAGAAAAATAAAACGATAAGAGATATGATTAGACCGTTTACTTCTCTTAAAACATAGAGACCTTCAATTGTTGCATATAATACAATGACAACCAAAGAAGAGATACTCATTAAAGCTAAAAATTTATTTGTATTGTCTCCAAAGATATCTAAATGATAGTGTGCTTCAATATAGCTTAGAATAAGCGCAATTTCCACAAATAATCCTAGTGGGAAGAAAATATATTTGCCAGCAGGTGAGAAAGCATATTGTGAATTCTCAGGTCGTGTTAATATGAAAAAATACACGAGAGTAATAGCAAAAATAGTCAGTCCAAATAACATCGTCTCAAAAAATCTTCTAAAGCCGATTTTTTGACCAAATTTTAAAACTCGAGTGTAAATACGATACGTCTCATGTGTCATTAGAAAAAATATTCTTTTCAAGATATAAAAAAATTACTGATAAAACAATGGAAATTAAGCTTTATTAAGCTATAATCAGACCTGTAATGATAACAATTAAGGCAATTATAGTAATTGTACCCATTATCCATACCCAATCTTTAAACAAT
The DNA here is from genome assembly GCA_030611665.1 of Candidatus Heimdallarchaeota archaeon. Classification (GTDB taxonomy): domain Archaea; phylum Asgardarchaeota; class Heimdallarchaeia; order Heimdallarchaeales; family Heimdallarchaeaceae; genus UBA460. The sequence continues at coordinate 9,866 of JAUWPI010000076.1, forward strand.
TTAGTAACAGAAGAAGGATCTTCTCTCTTTCTCATTCTTGTAAAAGCTGCTACTCCTGAAACAACCATTGGATAAAGTGTGAAAACAATATTTACTACATTAAATTTACCGCTTAGAAACACAGCGACGAGTGATACTATGAATAGTGCAAAACTAGTTAATGATATTAAGTCCAATATTTTATCACTGAATTCAATCTTTCCATATTCTTTTTTGATGTTACTCAATGTATCGCGTATATTTTGTCTAACACTCATGATAGTTACCTTGTTTTGGCTTTCGTTCTACTGACGGAAAATCTATTTATAAGAGTTTTTGTTTCCAATAAAAATTATTTTTCAAATTGATTCGATTCTAACTCCTGAGGATTTTTCAATTTTCTCAATCAACTTCATATTCTTGGTAATGGACCCTATATTTGCAACTTTTAGATCAAATCTTGTATCTGCTAACAATATAATAACCGCTTTTGATCGTGGATCGAAAATTATGTCACCTTTCTTACCTGAAATGCCAGGTTTTTCAGCAGCATAATAGAAAGTTACAGGAATAAAAAGAAGATTTTCTCTTTTCAAAGCTCTCGAGTTTAAAGGTAAATTTCTGTTGAAGATTTCTGTTAAGTGCGGACCTTTAACTCTAATAAGCTCTCCTTCAGATTCTCCTTTGTTTGGAAAAATGAATTTGATTTTATACAATTCACCAGTCATTGCGTTTAGAAAAAACCACCAATATTTATATCTATCTCATGAATATTAAAATGTGCCAAAGACATAAACTTCTCAAATTTCTAGGTATTGGCTTAATTTTCTTGAAAAAAAACATATATTAATGGGTCTGTACAATAAGACAAATGCATACTATTTATACTGATAGGTGAAAGAAGTGTCAAGATACATTACTCCTAAACTGGACCCAAAGGAACTATTGTTAGTTTCAGAGGAGGAATCAGAGATAAAATGTGGAAAATGCGGGGAACCAATGAAATTTACCATATTTTACAAAGACAAAGAATCCCATGATTTTCTGGTTTGCAGTGACTGCGAAATATACCTTCAAAGAGTAATTGATGAAGATTAAATGCTCTATATCAGTAATATTTTTACTATTTTGAAAATTACGTAGGAAGGGAAAAATTAAATAATTATGTAAAAAAGAAGAGTTGTAGAAACACATATAGCTCTGTAGTCTAGCGGTCAAGGATACGGGACTCTGAATCCTGAGACGGGTGTTCGAATCACCCCAGGGCTACCAATTACTCTTTTCAGACTTGTGAGTTTTCCTGCTTTCGCTGTTGTTTCTAACATTTTCTTTATGGAAGTATATCAACAAAGAAAGATATTCTTTTATCTAACAATCGAGAATTTTGAACTTGCTTCTTCTAGCAAAAATGAAGAGTAATCTATCAATCTCCAAAGTTAGGGTAAATCGTGGATTAAGAAAGTTTTATTAATACTTATCCACCTTTATTCTTAATAAGGAGGTGTCATAGACAAATGAATGCTGGAATAGATATACTAAAACTTTCAATTGTTTGCAAATCAACTGTCAAAATGGCACCTAAATCACGAAACTGATTTTCTTTTCAGTTCTCATGCTACTACTTTTGATGTTTTAGTTTACATTTCTTTCTTTTGTCTATCCCCTCTTTGTGGAAGTGAAACAAAAGTGTTAAACGAAAAATATTGGGATAAACGAGAACTAGATGAAGAAATTCACGAGTTATCTGTTCAAGAAGCTTTAGCGGAGGCTATCGAGAATGATCTTCTAGTTGAAGCTCGTCAAATTATAGGACAAGGAAAAGAAGCTTTTGTCTGTTGGGGTATAGATTATTTAGATAGGTTAGTTGCTATTAAAAGCTACAAACTCTACAGAACTACACATAGAGGGGTTATACATGGCACACATCATACTTCCCCTTATGAAGTTATAAAACAATTCGCAAAACTTGAATATTTCAAAAATCTCTATGCTTACGAAGCTAAACTTCCTGTACCTCAACCATACAAATGGGCTGGATATAGTTATTCAATGGAGTTAATTGGAAGCGAAGAAGGTCCTGCTCCTTTACTTGCGGATTTGCATAAAAACTTCTTTGATGATCCTACTGAAATTCTGGAGAAATGTATCGATGTTCTACATGATATGTTTCAAGCACAATTTGTGCATGGAGATTTCAGCGAACATAATATTCTATGGCATGAAGGAGAAATTTATGTAATTGATTTTCTTCAATCAAAGAGATTTGCTCTAAAAGATGCTGTTCATAGAAACTCCCCAATTATACCCTTGACAAGAGCATATAGAATTCTTAGAAGAGATCTGAATGCTTTTCTCCCTTTCTTCTCAAGATTGTTTAGAGTCAGAGTAAATTTTGAGGAAGTTCTAGAATATATCTTAGGAGATATCAAGGATAAAGTGGATAGAGAACTTGAAATGATCAATGAGGTCACATAACAAACAAGTATTGGGAAATTTTTTCCCATTTTTTTTAAAAGTATGTCTTAATTATATTTCCAACAGTTTCTAATCCATAATTGTCCATGAGAGCACTAAATTCTTCTTTTACTTCTTGTAGCATTTCAATGGCTAAATCACGCTTTTCGGGATAAGTTCGAAGATAAAACTTTGCTATCATCATTCTTGTCCAAGTATCGATATCCTTCTCGATAGGTTCTTCTGTTGCATGTGTGGCGGTAGCTTCTAAGGTTTCTAGAGCATTATCAACATCCCCCTTAATGAACTCACTAATACCTACTAACCATTTTGCCCACAACATTGGTCCCTTTTTACCAATTTCCTTGCGGATTTCGTAATCTTTAACTGCAGCAAAGTAACCTGGTTCAATTAGTCTCTCATCCACTCCATCATCCATATTGGGGAAACAGAATGAAGCTTGGTTATGATATAAAATTCCCGCTGTGAGTTTGTTTTCCATTTCAAGGGCTCTATTAACGGCGATTTCTGTGTATTCTATTATTTCATCTATGGTTTCTATTTGCTTTCCAACAGGGGGATATCCTCCACCTATTTCCTTAAGTTGAATTTGAATACTTACAAGAGCTTTAGGGAGTTGAATATCTTTCTCTAAGTTATTTGAAATGAAATTAATGACATTACTTTTTTCATTATTTTGAATCATTTCTAGAACAGTTTTTGCTAGTTCTTTTATTTTCATTTAAATCAAGATAGATTAGTTGCAAATGGATATATAAGTTCCGTTTTCGCAGAAGTAATTCAAAGGAACAAGTCATATAGTGCGAAAAGGATATTACCAAGAAAGATGTTTAGTACGTATCCAATTAGAAGGAAAACTATGCCTGGAGGAAGAACTTTAACCCAAATCTTCTCTCTTTTTGTCTCTTTGATTTTTTCTTCAACTTCCTGCTTATACTTCTCCTCTTCCTCAATTTCAGGAACTTGCATAAAATGTTTAATCTCCCACTCTTCGTCTTCCTCATTGTACACTTCTGAATAAACAATATCTGCTCTATTCTTAGCTTTTTCAACTGGTACAAGATAGCCAGATATCATCATCAAAATCTTACTAGCAAAGTTTGCATTAGTATTCTCAAATAATTTTTGTTTCTTAATTTTTTGATATATGTTGTAGAAGAGCAACGGTAGTGGGTAAATCAGGATAAGCGCTAGAAGCCAGTTGAAGAATGTGTTAAAGACTGGAGGTAAAATATCGTAAACTAGCCCATTTGTAAAAGCTAATGTAAAAGGGTAAATAGCAGTATTAAAAGAGAGTGCCATAATAGCTTTCGCATCAGCTCCTCCCATCATACCAGTATAATACAAAACAAGCCCTATTGCAATACCTACAGCAAGATTGATCCCGATCATAATTGCATCAGGACCCTTACTTTCAGAAAAAACAATGTAAATGATTGTTGTTATCAAACCTACTACAGCCATAATGATCCAAGGTATGTCGGATACTTCCCTTTTGATTAGATCCATATATGAACCAAATAATAGGCAAAGAATCACTGTTCCCATTTGAATGAGTAGCATAACGAATGTAATTTCAGCCATTTTGTATCACTTGTTCATAACTGGAGGTTAGTATATCTACCACCATCTCTCTCTTTTATAGATTTTGTGTATGGGTAAGGTTGAAATGTTGTGTAGTAAGATTAATATTATCTCTTTAAGAATCTACAATGAAAATATCTCCTTGAGGGTCACAATTTGAACAACAATA
>JAUWPI010000179.1 GCA_030611665.1 Candidatus Heimdallarchaeota archaeon
GTAGAATTGAAAAAATCTATTGATGATAATTTAGAAAAGTTATCTAAATGAATCAGTATTTCACTTACTTTGTTTTTAATAGGGGGTGACAAAAGTTTTTTATGTACAATGTAAATTACTTTTATTAGTGATTAAGTTGAAAATCGAAGATTTAGAGCCAGAAAAGAATTTTGATGAATTAAAAGTACGAGTAGTATCTAAAGATGGACCTAGAATGGTTCAAAGTAGGGATAGAACTTTGTTTGTTTGGGATATTCTAGTAGTTGATGAGACCGGTTCAACAGTGTTAACTCTCTGGGGAAAAGATGCCGGTGAAAAACACAAAATAGGTCAAGTTGTTTCCATTCAAAATGGATGGTGCAAAATGTTTAAAGATAAAAAACAAATCTCTATGGGTCGTGAAGGCAAGATTTTCCCGGCTGACGATGATCCTAACATCCCGACAAAGGTTCCAGAATAGTTTAAATTAACATATCTCCTTTTTCCATCTTTTTAGATTCTTTACTTTCTTTTATCGTTTTTGTTCAGTTTGATTCAGAAAGGTTGTTAAGTGACCCTTGCTTTAGAATTATCAGTCAAATATTTGGTGACAAGAAATGGCTGATTGGTACATTTTTGCTGGTATAGGTATTGCTGTGTTATTCTTAGGTCTCTGGTTATTATCAGGCATAAAAGTAATGCTAGAATATGAAAGATTAGTAGTTTTCCGATTAGGAAAATATGAACGAACTATAGGTCCGGGATTAGTCTATATAATTCCGATATTAGAATCTGCTAAAAAAGTAGATTTGAGGATCATTACCCAGGATATTCCTAGACAAGAACTAATGACAAGAGATAATATCCCCGTCCTTGCAAATACTGTGGTCTACTTTAAGGTTGAGAGACCTGAAGATGCTGTAATTAAAATTGAGAACTATATTTATGCTGTTAGACAGTATACTCAAGCTGCTTTACGTGATACTATGGGAACACTTGAACTTGATCAAGTCCTGACTGAAAGAGACAAAATTGCTATTGATATCCAACAAAGCGTTGACAAAGAAACAACTGAATGGGGAATCGATATAAAAGCAATTAAAATTCAAGAGATTGAGCTTCCTGCTGAAATGAAAAGAGCATTTGCAAAGCAAGCTGAGGCTGAAAGAGGAAAACGAGCAGCAATTATTCAATCTGAAGGAGAATTAAAAGCATCTGCTAACCTCGCAGAGGCTGCGCGGAACCTCTCTAAAGAACGCGGAGCTTTGCAACTAAGAACTTTGCAAACAATTAGAGACATTGCTCAAGATCCAAGTGAGAAAATAGTTATTTTTATACCAAGTGAAATTACAGATATAGTGGAAAAAATAACTAAAAAGAAATAGTTAGGTGAAAGCATTTGAGTTTAACAACCCACAGTAGGTATGTTCAAATTGCTTTCAATGGCACTGCTCAACAAGTTAGAAGAATTCTCCCTCAGATACCTCAAGATTCAAGGATAATTATTGAAGCAGGAACACCCTACATTAAGCGAACAGGAATGGCAGGAGTTCATTTAATTAGACGTTACTGGAGAGGTTTGGTTGTTGCTGATATTAAGGTGACAGATGGTGCTGCTCCAGAAGTCATGTTCTCGGCAGCTGCGGGAGCTAATGCTGCAACAGTTATGGGCTCTGCTCCTGTGGAAACATTAGATTTCTTCATTCAATTCTGTGCTAAGCATGGGATGTTTTCAATGATTGATATGTTGGGTGTTGATAACCCTCTTCGAAAAATGCTTCCAATGAAACACAAACCAGATGTTGTTGTGATTCATAAAGGACGAGATGAAGAAACAGACAAAAGCAACATTATTCGTTACAAGGATATTGTGAAAATACGTTCAAAATATGATGCTCTAATGGCTGTAGCTGGTGGTTTGCAGCCAGATGATGTAAGGAGAGCATATTTCAATGGAGCAGATATTGCAATTCTAAATGTTGTAGGTGCTAATGATCCAAATGCGGGACTACATGAAAATGAGAATTTTAGACAGCTTATACCAGATATTTTAGCTGAAGTTGGCCACTAGAATTCTTTTCCTCTCTATTTTTTATTTTTTATCATCAATTTTTTCTCGTGAATGAAACCATGAGTGCACAATATTTTAAAGGATGATTTTTTACGGAAACTCAAGTATTCAAAGGAGTTTTTATTAACTACCTACTAGAACTTACTTCGAATAGAACTTACACAATAAATACAAGGGGATTAGATTGGGGAAATCAAAACTTCCAACAATTATTACCGTAGTATTACTCATTTCGTCCTTAATTGCTCTTGATATTATACGTCAAGCTCAATTTAGAGGAGATAAAGATGAGATTGTCTTGAAAGTTCTTTACACTAGTGAGAAAAAAGGTTGGATAAATTCTATTGCTCCCGATTTTCCTGAATGGTTTGCTGAAAGGAATCCGGATAAAACCGTTAGACTCCAGTTTGAAGTTCAAGGTACACGAACATCTATGTTATCGATCCTATCTGGAGAAAGTAAGCCAACCATATGGAGCCCCGCTGCAGCTGTTTGGATTCCATTATTCGATTGGGCTTGGGAAAAAAAGTTTGGGGGTTCAGTATTAGACTTAAACCAAATTAAGTCTCTAGTTGCTTCACCAATAGTTCTTGGTACATGGCAGAGTTTTCGTGAAGAAAATAACTTTACTTCACTATCTGATTTATACGATTTAGCTGAAGATAATTTGAAATTAGCTCACACCTCAGCTCAAGAATCAAATTCAGGTTTTATGGCTGTTTTACTAGAAATTACTGCTGCAAGTGGAAAAACTCCAGATAATATTGAATTAGCTGATTTACATAATACAACTATACAAGACTGGCTTGAAAAAGTAGAATCCAAAGCAGTTCTTTATGGAACTTCAACAGGTTTTCTTGCAAAACAAGCAGTTCAACTAGGACCGTCAGCTGTCAATGTTATAATTCTATATGAGAACTTGATTATAGAAACAGCAAAAGATGGAGAAGCTTTCGCCAAATGGGGAGATGATTTAGTTGCAGTTTACCCAGAAGAAGGAACACTATGGAGTGACCATCCCATAGCTATTCTAAATGCTTCATGGGTAACTCCAGATGAAGCTTTTGCAGCTTCTGAATTTGAAACCTTTTTAATGAGCAAAGAAGTGCAGAAAATAGCTATCCCATTTGGTTTTCGTCCTGGCAATGAGACCATTAAGGAAGATCCTGACGTAGTTGCGGAAATGGAAAAGGTATTCAAACCTGAAAATGGTGTTCAGTTAAACATCTCTATCCCCCGTTTTAACGTACCTACTGATGGAGAAGTTCTGGATCAAATTCCAGATTTGTGGTTAAAAACAAGAGCAACAACTATAGAGAAGAATGAGGATGCTGAATATTGGCAAGTAGGATTGGAGCCTGTTTTGCTAGTACCTATTATGATTACATCACTGATAATTCTTACAGTTATTTACAAACGAAGGAGGAGAAAATAAATGGTAGCTGGAGAGGAGAAACCTGATTTGGAAGTCAAGTTTAGAAGAAGTTTACTAGCTACTGAAAAATGGTTGTCGAAAGATACTGTCCTTTCAGCTGGTAAAGCATTGACAGTTGGTATATTTATCCTAATTGTCTTAGGACCTATCCTTTACTTACTTTTTCAGATAATTATCAGTTGGGGAGATATAAATGAAACAGTTTTCAATGACCCAATTTTAGGAAATGAAGCTTTTCTTTCTATGTTAAGATCAATTGGTTTGTCATTTGAAATAGCAGCTATTGTAACTGTATTTGATATAATCGTAGGCGTTCCTATGGCTTGGATTCTGGCTAGATATGAATTCAGAGGAAAGAGTATTCTCGACACAATGGTGGATTTACCAATGGCTGTGCCTACCAGCGCATTAGGTTTCTCTATCTATCTTTTCTGGGGAACAAATAATGGTATTTCAAGATTGTATAACTCACAAGTGGGTTTCGCTTCGCAAGGTACACTACTCATAATATTTGCTCATGTTGCTTTTACTTTCCCTTATGTCACACGTTCAATCAAGGGTATAATAGCAGATTTGGACTTAAATTTAGAAAAAGCTGGAAAGACATTGGGAGCATCTCCTTTCACTATTGCAAAAATGATTTCTCTTCCTATGGTTAAAGAAGGCCTATTAGCGGGAACAGTTTTAGCCTTTACAAGATCTTTAGGAGAAACTGGTGCAACGTTGATAGTTAGTGGAGTTTATCAAACCGCTCCTGTAGTCATAGTTAGTTGGATGAAAGGGCTGAAAATTCCCACAACAGCATTTCTTGCTTTTATTCTGATTATAATTAGTTTATTGCTGCTTACTTTAGTTCGGCTATTCGCTAGAAAAGTAGGACTTCCATGGAAAAAAGTTTTTCCAAGATTTGAAAGAAAATTAAGCTCTAAAAAAGTTACTAGGACAAGAGATACATTCTCTATTGCACTCTTCTTTCTTTTTGTTTTTATTCCTGCCCTTTTTGTAATAGTCTTCTTGTTCCAATGGTGGGGTGGATCTCCTTTCTCTGGGGAATTTGAAGCAGGGATGATTTATCAAGTATTCCAAGCACCTGATAAGAAAATAAACGATATAATGACGGCTCTGGTAACGTCTTTAGAAATCGCTCTAATCGTTACAATTGTAAACCTGTTAATTGCCACTCCGATGGCCTTAATGATTTCCAAAATGAAAAATAAGAAAATCAAGGGATTTTTAGATGGGTTGATAGACATACCGTTAGTTATCCCAAGTTCTGCATTAGGATTCAGTATATTCTTTTTATGGGGATCTAATGGTTTTCATATACTATCACCGGGTTTTGCTATGATAGTAATTGCTCATATCTCTTTCACGTATTCCTATTGCGTGCGACCATTGATAGGATCCTTTGATTCAATTTCAACCATGTATGATGAAGCTGCTGCAGCATTTGGAGCTTCAAAAATTACCGCTTTCAGAACGGTTACTCTGCCTTTCTTGAAGAGTGGGCTTATTGCAGCTGCAATTATGACTTTTACTCGTTCAATGAGTGAAACAGGAGCTACTATAATTTGTATGGGAATAGAACGAACCATCCCTGTCTTACTTGTTGACTTTTTTGAAGCATCAACGTTTCCAGCTGCAGCTTTCGCGTCAACGATTCTGATAGTTATATCATTTGTCATGCTCATATTGT
>JAUWPI010000114.1 GCA_030611665.1 Candidatus Heimdallarchaeota archaeon
AGGAGCTAACTGACATTAAAGGAAAATCAGCTGTTCTTGGGGAACTAGAAACCAAAAAGATCGATCTAGAATCAGAAGTATCAACTCTAAATCAACAAATTTCCGAATTTCAAACAGAGAAAGAAAACAGTCAGAATGAGATTCAGCAATTAAAAAATGAATTATTACAAAAAGAAACAGAAATTGGAAATTTCAAGAGAGAAGTGGAAACTGATAAGGATGAATTTCAAGAAAAGCAGATCACTATAGACAAACTAAGAGAAAATTTAAACGAGATTGAAAGTGCTAAAACTGAACTTGAAGCTCAATTAGAACTAGTTAAAGATGAAAAAGCAACAGTTGAAAACAAACATAATGAGTTTCTAGCTGAATCTTCTAGACTAGAACAAGTAAAAGATCAATTAAAAGACAAAGAGGAAGCTGTTAGAAGATTTACGATTATTGCAGAAAATGATCCATCCTATAGCTGGCTTGGAACTCTTGAGAAGTACAAAGTAATTGAACTGAAAAGATTAGCTATGTCTACCGGTTCATCAACACATGCAATTCTAAGATATGTACAAATGCTAGAATCTGCAGGCCTTGTTGAAATCGAGATGCATGGGAAAGATGACCCAAATCCAACTATCAAGCTAATATAACTTTTTATTTCGCTCTTTTTTTTATTGTTATTAGTGATATATATGGCAGATAGGATTCTATTAAAAATTAATAATGAAAAAGTACCTTTGAACAATTATATTGAACTATTATTTGAAAAATTAAATCTTGCGTTAATTAGTACTCTTAAAGGTGTTGACGAAGAAGATCTGAGAGAGATAGAACTCTTAATTTCTCTGGTTGATTGAAAGATTGCTAGGTAAATTTTATATCTGACTTGATAATATCATAGCATCATGTCTAAAAACCAATTTTCAAAAGGACAGATTGTGCTTTCCTATTTTACTATTCTAAGAATAGTCAATGGAATTGTAGCAGGAGCTGCAGCAGCATTTGGATTAGTGCTTTCACTTCCCGATGAAGGATCAAACATAGATTATCTTAGTTTAGGTCTAGTAGTCCTAGCAGCAGCACTTGTTTCCTGTCAAGCTATGATTTTCAATGATATAGCTGATAGAGAAGAAGATAAAATTAATGCTCCTCATAGACCCATACCTTCTGGGAAAATATCTGTTAAAACAGCGTATATTTATGGAGTATTTGTTGCCATTCTTGCATTGATTACAGCTGTTGTGATTGATATAATCAACGGTCTATATGGTTTAAGTGTATTAACAGTAATACTATTTGGAGGTTCTCTTGACCTTTATGATTTTAAACTAAAAAAACTTGGCATTTGGGGAAATGCAACAATAGGAATGAACGTAACTGCTCTGTTTGCTTATGGTGCATTACACACATATTTAGTATATGGTGGAACATTCCAATATGTACCCATAATAGTAGGGGCTGCAGCAGGTCTTGGAAATATTGGTCGAGAAGTCATAAAGGGTTTACCAGATGTTGAAGGAGATAGGGAAGCAAGAGTTAAAACATTAGCAGTGAAATTTGGAGTTAAACCTGCCGCTGTTATAGGATCGTTCTTTCTATTTTGTCTACTTGCAGGAGGAGGGGCAGCTGTGTTTATCGGTTTACATTATTTGGTAAGTATAATATTAGGGTCTCTAATAATCGCACTTGTGCTGTTCTTAGCTGTAGCTATCCTGATAAATCAGAGCCCTAAGTGGGCCTATACAACAAAGGAAATACTTCTAATAGTATTCCTAGTTTTCTTAATACTCTTTATAGTCGACAAGATAGTTTTCTTAATAATAGGTTAAACTATCCTACCTTTTTTCTTTTTCTTTTTACTTCATAAACAAGAGGGTTCCAAGCATCAGGACAAGCATGAGTTGATACATCAGCATCTTCTAACCAAGGAAATTCTGCCCCGTAAGCCATCGCAAACACTTTAGGGAAAACAGAATAAAGTGCGTGGAGGCATATTTTACCTTTGATTTCATTATTTTCGAAACTTATAATGATTTCATCTCCAACATTGTGACCAGCTGCACAATTACCTTCTTGTTTGATAACCTTTAACACTATATCGTGAGCCATATTGCTAAATAGAGTTCTAAATTTATATAGCTATTCCCTAATGTTACTGTATGAATGAAGAAATGTACAGTACAGATATTCTAATAGAAGGTGATGGATTATCTGCTTCAGCTCTTGCCTATTATATTTCATTAAACAATCCAAATGAGGATATAACACTATTACAAAGAGAGGACAGGAAAGATACATTTTCATTCTTAACACCAAGTATACTACTTCCAGTTACTGAACTAAAGAGTTCACTAATGGCCAAAGCATTTTCAAAGTCTGGAATATTACTAGAAGATTTGCACTCAATCACATCTCAATTTGAACTCTCTAAAAACCCCTTAGCACTATTATTCCGAACTAAGAAATCAATAGATTTGATGGATAAAGTTCTCGCTAAAATTGCTGATACTAATATTAAACACAGCAATTATGCAACTGAAGACATAGCTAGAATATACTCGTTCATAAATCGAGAGAATGAAGTTTTTCTGACTGAAATATCTGATTCATTAACATGTTCTGATATTCACAGCCTTATAGATACATATAGGAAAGTTGCAGAGGAAAATAATGTTCATATAATTAGCCAATCTACTGAGATGAAATATGATGAATTGGAAAATAGTTTAATTACAGAAGAGTATACATATAATGCTAGAAATCTCATCATTTCAACATCAGTTGATCTTCTGCCAAATAATTCTTATCAAGAGTTGAAAGGTTTCAAAGTATCAACACCTATTATTGAAAAATTTCCACGTATAAGCCTGTATGACATGGATACTAAATCTTCTATGTGGTTAGAAGAAGCTGGTTACTTTCATATTTTTCAATTATTCAGTGAACTTAATCCTCAGGAAGCTGCTAGCAAGATTGAAGTATTGTTTAATTCCATTTTCCCTCACATTGATAATTTAGAAATAGTTGATGAAATATTTGCAATTATTAAAAATCCTGAGTTATCTGATGGAAGTATTAATAGATATAGCAATACAAAACTCATTCAGTTTTTACTACCCCTCCAATATGAATTTTCTTTAGCTCCCGTTTTAGCAAGTAATTTAAGCAATTTAGTATCAAAACAAGAAAAGGAGATTTTAGATAAGATAACAACTTCCTCCGTTATAAATTACTGATTTAGAGCAATATCATTTTTTGCAACTTTCTATGAAATCTTCGTATTTCATATTTTTAGTTTGACAGTATTTTCTGATAGTTCTATTGTGAACTTTTAACATTGGATTAACAAGAGATTTTAGTTTTTTCTTTTGAACAAATGCAGAAATCAAAGCTACAGTTAGCTCTCCTTCCAATCCTTTAGATTTTTCAATGAATAGTTTTCTAGTTTTAGCTGATGCATCTAGTAACACTTCTACTATTTTTTCTATTGCATCTTCTCCAAAGTTATTTAAACCCCTAATACCAGTCTTTTGGTTATCTTCAAGTATCAATTGAATCAATTGGGGAATTATGGTAGTGTCTTTACATAATGAAAACAACATAAGCAATCGTTCATTTGCTTTCTTATTTTTTGTTTTTTTATGTAAGGATTGTAGAGTAGGAATAGCTGAAGGACCCATCTGTTGAACAACTTTCTTCATATTTGAAAACCAACGTTCTTCAGCAGTTTGTAAATTGGATAACATGTCTTTCAATGTTTTACTATCCATCTTGCTCAATGCAGCAATTGTTGCTTTTACTAAGTACTGATTACTTGCATTTAGCTGAGCTGAAAGTTTCTTTGCTATAGGGGCACCTATTTGTGTTGCAGCATAAACAGCAGCATCTCTGACTAAAGCTTTCGAACGTTTCATATTGCTTACTATTACATCAATCACACCAGGATCTTTAAGCTCACCCAGTGCTCGAGTAGATATTTCTGCAATTACATCGTCATTATCTTTAGCTCCTTTGATTAAGGTTATAAGAGCTCGTTTGTTTTGTAGTTTCCGAAGAGATTCTACAGCTTTCCGTCTAACATGGATATTAGGATCTGAAAATACTGATGAAAGAGTTGGAACAGCTTTTGTTCCAAAGTAATATAGTAATTCACATGATTTTTCGCGGATATCTGGATCTAGTTCCTTCAAACCGTTTCTAATTATTTCATATGTTAAATTATCTTTATCCCGTATCTTACTCTTGCTAATCGTAAAACTTTTACCTAATTTTTGCAGCTCCTCATCTGGATAATACATGTAGAGAACAACACCAAGTTTCACTCCAAGTGTAATATCAGTTTCCAATAAACCATCCAAAGCAAGTTCTATGTTATTGTAACCAAAATATTGTAAAACCTCAACAGCGTTTTTCCTTAGTTTTAAGTCATTATCTGCTAATTCCTCAATTAAGACCCTAATGGATGGAGTTCCTAACGTTAACAATGCTTGAGTAACTGACTCCAAAATCGCAGTGTTTTTTCCTGCTAGCTGAGTAGTAAGTAATCGTATTGCTCCTTCATAGCCATACTTCTGGCTCATAACAAGGGTAAGACATTGAGCAGCATTCTTTCGAACATTACCCTTCCCTTTATTGAGAGCGTTCATTAAATAATCGTAACTAGTGTCACCGATGCGTTTCATTGTTTCAATAATGTAAGGGACTTTGCTATCATACTCTAATTCTTTTACAAGCAAAGGGAGAACACTATCTCCAAGCATTGCAAGTGATTGAGTTGAATAGTAGGCAAGAGAATCACCTTTGGAGAATTGATCAATTAATACATGACTTGCTTTTGGATTACCTAAGTTTCCAAGAGATTCTATAATTGATAACTTTGTATCAATAGAATCTTCTTTATTCGCTAATCTGGAGATAAGCACATCTGCATTTTTTGGATCTTGCAGATTCATAAGAGCAATTGATGCATATTTTATTTGCTCTTCCGAATCAGATTTTGCTATAACATCTCGTATTTCTTTTTTTATTAAAGTAGCTAATTCCGGAAACAAAGTGACTGTTAGAAGAACAAGTTCTGCATAAATTGGTTCTAATAACTTCAATCCGAAAATAAGTATTTTCTTAACATCTTTTGCTTGTTCAGTAATTAACTGAAAGGAGATAACAGATTCTTCTTGTTGAGCAAACGAAGAATGACACACTCTAATCGAAAGTTCTGTTAGAGAAGCAAGCATTGGAGTAATTTCATATGCTTTCGCTATTGCATCATGAATAGTTTTAGTTTTTAACGAATTGATAACTTCTGAAATTGGTTTGAAACTTTTATCTTGAATAAGATATTTTGATAAAATTGGCACGAAAAAATGAAGTTTATTGACAATTATATCCTTAAGTAAAGGATCAGGATCACTTAGATATTCTTCAATAATTTTTTCAGTTGGAACAAAATCGGAATTAAATATACTTGAAGTAACTTGCTTTCTAACATAGTCGTTCTTATCCGTAAGTAGTTTTATAAGATGTTGATAGACTTTGATGTTACTAATTCGAATTTCATTGCTTTTATCATCTAATATGAGGGTTCTAATTTCCTCTAAACTCATCTTATCTTCCCCTCATCTTCTTTCTGTGCTGAATGTAATCTATAATCTTGACACCTAATTTCTCAAAAGCTGAGTGAACACTCTCACCTGTTTTAGCAGAGGTTTCAATGTACTCTACAGTGAATCCCTTGTCAGAATATTTTTTGTTCAATGTTGCTATATATTTAGTAACTTCTGCTTTTAATTTGGCTTTTTTTGCAGGGGTGACTAAATCCATCTTATTACCGAGGATAAAGAATGGAACAATCCCTCTTTCAGTACCTTTCTCAAGCTCTTTTATCCAACAACTTAAAGCTCTAAAAGTAGCTATTTTTGTTGCATCAAATACCATTAGAGCACCAAGAGAACCCTTATAGTACATCATCCGAACGTTTTCAAAAATATCTTGACCAGCTACGTCCCAAATCTGAAAAAGAACATTATAATCTTTGACGGTTTTCGATAATGAAGCAAAATCAGCACCAATTGTTTGAAGATGGTTTTTGACAAACCCTTCTCCAAGATATGAATGTCTTAAACTTGTTTTCCCTACTTCAGCTTCTCCTGCTAAGATTACTTTAAGAAATAATTTTTGTCCATAACTCATGTTCTTCACTTTACTTTAGAGGTATCAGTAATTGGTTGAATTCTTTTAAATATTGTATTTATGAATTTAAAAGATACTGTTAGTGCCTTTGCTATTAAATTCAACAAAACCAATGTTCCAGCAACAATAATAACCATAAATAGAATACCACCATCTAATATAAGTCCAAGATTTGGAGTTACAAGTATTCCTATCACAAAATTATTGATCGTATGCAAAATTATTGCTGCATGTAATCCGTATTTACAGAAAGCATAACCAAAGATAATTCCAGCGACACCAGCTTGAAATATTTTCCATGTCCCCCAGTAATCAGGACTAAATTGATAGTGAGCGTAGCCAAAACCAAAAGATGATAATAATAGTAAAATAACATCAAGAATCCTCAGTTTCTTCCATCTACCACTCAAATAGAGTAGGGGATTTATTGGTGTTCTTGACTTAACCCATAAAGTAAATCTTGACAGATTTTCATCTTTCTTCTCTTTGATTAACGTCTTCTTTAAAATGAAAATGAAAAGAAAAACAATTCCATAAATGATAAACAAAGGAACGCCAAACATAAGGAAACGATAAGATATTTCTTCTGCTAATCCTGCCCAGTATAGGTGTGTTAATTGTGCATATAAATCTTGAAAGACATCGTTTGCTATAATTGATATTATTCCCAATCTTTGAAACAAACTAACGATATAGATTGCTAAAACAAGATTTAAGCTTGCTAAGTTCATAACCGGAATTACATCACTATTTTTCATTCTAAATATTATTTTAGAAAACACTCTTCCTGGCTTAGGTTTTATTATGCTTGGAGGTAAGTATTCTTTTGTAGATGATGGAGACAGAACTTTGTAAGCTAATATTTCATTGTCCATATCATCAAAATGTTCGATAAAGTCATTACTGGCTAAGGTAGTTTTTATAGTATCCATTTTCTCATCACTTTTTTGAACATCTTCTAAATTAGCAGCTTTTACATCGATCCCATCGTTGTTCATTAAGAGCTTTGAATGAGGTAGATATATGAGTAATACAAGTAAACCTAGAAAAGCAAGACTGATGAGAGATTGAATTAATTTCCAATTTAACAGTGCTGATGAAGGGATAGCAACACTAGAAAAAAATTCTTGATAAAAACCTGTTTCTGGATTAAATGTAAACGTGAGATTTAGGAAACTAAAGTGGAGACTTTGTAGACCAATCGCCACTTCGTCTGAAGGTATGGATGGATATACAAGAAAAACTAGTATGTTTGCAATCATAATGGATAGCCAAAGAATTATCATGCCGTGTTTCCATTGTTTGTCAAAAAGATTCTTTAGCTGTTTTCTCATTAAACCAAAACCAAGTTCTTTTTCTTTTTCAATAACAGGTTCTTTGAAAAAAAGAGCTCCTAAATTATTCTCGATAAAAGAAAATGCGAAAATCCCTACCAGAATTGATACTATAAAAATCTGAAATATATTTAATAAATAATAAGATATCATAGTAAAGAGAATAATCTCTGATAGATTTGATAATCCAATTACTAATGCAAAAACCAATATTATACCAAATACTGGAAGAATTATCTTGAACACATGTATTAAAGAACCATCTTTCTCATCAAGATTCTTCTTAAGAAACCATCGTTTTAATAACCATCCATAGATGATAAAGCCTATCCCAACAAAGATATGAGGGATAATGATATAACTTTCATAGAGGGGAAAAAACCACCCAAATAATGTAGAAAGGGTAGTAAGCAATGATATACTTAGTACAATTATTAAAGAATCAATTACTAAACGTTGAGACTTCAAATTTATTAAACATCCTTTGGTATATTTAGCCCTATTCTCATCTACATTAATGTATTTATTTGTTTTATTATGTTAAATAAATAATAGGAAATATTTTTAACGTTGCAATACCTTTTTGATAACACTTATACTGAAACATCTAACAGACAAAATAATAATAGGTGATGTTCATGAGCAAGAAAGAAGCTAAAGTAGAAGCTAAAGTAGAAGCTAAAGTAGAAGCTAAAGAAGAAGCTAAAGAGGAAACTCCCAAAGAAACCCCTAAACCTAAAACTGAATACAGAGAGCAGAGTCATATTATTTACATTGGAAAAAAACCAACAATTAGCTATGTCCTAGTTGCAGTTACTATACTAAATAAGCGCGATAAATGTTCAATTCAAGCCCGTGGAAGACAAATCTCGAAAGCAGTTGATGTTGCTGAAATTGCTCGTAGAAAATTCCGACAAGATAGTGTTGTAATTGACAAAGTGGTTATAGGATCTGAAGAATTACCAAGTGATATAGAAGGTCATGGTCCAAAAACAGTTTCCACAATTGAAATTGTCCTTCTGAAGCAATAATTAGAAATACTAATTCACTAATTTTTCTCTAATTTTTTCCTTGTAGATTACATAATATTAGATAAAATCTCCAGCCTCGATTTTTTGTGGAAGATAGAAGTTAGTGATGTATTGTGGGTCTCTTGCATTAAGTGCTTGTATTTCAGCCTTAAAACCAGTTGCTATTTGGATTTCTAGTTGTTCTTTCCATTTTGGTTTTCTTCTAACAAATTCCTCTTCTAGCATCAGTTTAGAATGATGAATATCTTTGGAAGTCATTTTAATTAAATCACTTCTTGGAATATCAAATCCACTCTCAGGAGCGAGATCACTAGGAAGTAAACCTAACCATTTAATACTGGGCACAGCTAAATGGCTTGATTCAAAACTCAATGCTTTACTCCCTACACTATATACTCTCATAATTTCGAAACCATAAGGATCTGCATCCATGATAGCAAATATAGGTAGATTGAGATCATCGTTTATTTTCTTTAAGAATTGTCTTGTAGCTATATCAGGTTGACCTTTTGCTGTTACAAGAATACTTGGGACATAATCATAGAACTGATCCTCAGCAAGCCTATTAAAGATAGCATCCTTCTCTATGACTAAACACATTTCTGCATCTGTTTCCATGCTCTCTATATCATCAATATTCGGAGAGATAGCTTTACCAGCTCCTATTGCACGGCAATTTATTAGATCCCCTTTTTCTTTGAAACTAATACGTCCAACAACAATACCTTTGGAAGATGCACTAATATTCAAAGATGAACGAGTAACCTGTAACATTGCTCCTACATCTTCTATGAGAGAATCAGAGACAGACTGTTTATCAAATGCATTTACATTCATATAAAATATATCTCTTTTAGTACTGTGAATATCTCTGGATAGAATATCATGAATGAGCTTCATAACAATGGTCATTTGCTCGACAGAACTTACTGAAGCTAAATTTCTAAATTGTCTATCAATCATTTGACGACCAATAAGAACTAATTCTTGATCCTCGTCAAAACCTACATTTGTACCCGCTCTAGATGGAATTTGAAAAGCTGCATTATTAGGTGATATCATAGCTTGATTTAGGAAATCTAAAGCATATTCAACAAGAAGATTGTTTGTTTCTTGTGAATTCTTTGTTGCTACGTGAGTAACACCAAAAGGCATCAAATATTTTGTTAAATGTTCCAACTCTTCTCTGACGGATTGTAGTTTGTCTAGTGAAACTGAGTTCTTTATACTAATACTCATTGTTTCCTTTTGGAGATTGTATCTAGATAATTTTCTTGTAGGTTCAAGTTTGTACCATTTCTTGAAACTTCTTAAGAATAGTACATATGATCCTCGTTTGAGATCAAATGTTTCTCTAGCCCAACTGTATATTTCTCTAACTTGAATATCCTTGTCAAAAGAAGCAGTTCTCTCTATAGCAGGTAAAACTGTTGAATTACTTATAATGAATTTGTAATCTGAACTCATGATTTTTCACCTTTTTTTGTAGTAGATTTTGAGCTTTTTCTCGTTTTTGAAGTAGGTTTCATATCCATCAAAGTCATCTGTTTAGTAGATTTTGGTTTTGGTTTAGTCTTTGGTTTAGTCTTTGGTTTAGTCTTTGGTTTAGTATTTGGTTTAGTAATTGGTTTAGTATTTGGTTTAGTATATTGATTAGTATTTTGTTTATAATATTAATAAGTATCCTTAAAATTTAATTTA
>JAUWPI010000055.1 GCA_030611665.1 Candidatus Heimdallarchaeota archaeon
AATGAAATTCATGAAGAAAAGACGAGCGGTTTCTCCCATCGTTGCAATAATACTGATGTTTGTACTAACTACTGCTGCAATAGGCATATCATTAGTTTACATGATGCCTAGTATCAATGGATTCAAAGATAAAAGTTACAACAACAGTAACAATTTGTATTATGTAGCACTAGATGCATCGATACAAGACCTCATCAATAGCCCACCACCAGGTGATAGACAATTTTACTTCAACCAAGAAATAGGAGAACTATACGTCGATTCTAGTTGGTTAGTCATATTTCTACTCAAAGATGTAACTGGCGCACAAAATGAACTCCTTTTTGATGAAAATATTACGAGAATTGTCCACAGAAGTACAGCTGTAGCTGACTATGATGTAGGAGAACATAGATATATTGTTGGTCCTGAAAATCAAGATTATCTGTTTTTAAATGGCTCCAGTACACTCTACAATGAGATTGCAATAATCAATGCAACAAGATCTGTGTACGCTTCAAGCTATTTAGATTTAGCACTTTACTACAGATATGTTTTATCAACACAATACACAACAGAAGGAGCAACAGAAATCTATAATCTTGATATAATTAATCTTAAACTGTCTCTCAATGAAACCTCAAAAGAAAGAACTACTGCTCAATTCGTGACAATGCAGCTAAATTATTTAGGAACTGAAAAACTTGAGCTTGAGGAAGTAAGTTTCGTAAATGATATATATAGTGAGATTCGTATATTGCATGGTGGAGGGTTCTTCCAATATGAATATCCGATATACTATCCTGCTAACCCAGCTTTCATAAGTCATTTAATTAGGATAAATATAATAAACATGTTAGTATCTATTACATTGACATAGGAGAATAAAATGCCAAGCGAATATATTATGTATCTATCAATACTTCTTGTTGGATCCCTTGCAATTGGAGGGATTTCTGTTACAATGATTGCTATAAATAGTGCTATGGAAGACAGAGCAATAGAAACGGGCATGGAAAATATCCTCCAAAACATTGCTGAGTCAATATATGGACTCAAGGAAAGTGCACAACAACAAATAGCTCAAGGTGCAACAGAGCTTGATATACATATAATGCTGGCCATTCCAGAACAGATACAAGAAGAAGAATATAAGATTGAAGTTATTTTTAGCAATCTAACTTACTCTCTAAAAGCAAGTTTGATAGATAATACAGATGTTTCTGTTACTGTGTCATTACTAATCGCTCCTGAAAGCATATCAATTTCAGGTTTAATTGAGAGTACAGGAGAAGTTCCAAGAGTAAGATTCACTTATGATGGTGTTATCAGTAATATCATTCTAGAAGACTAAATTAACATATTTTGTTTTTTCTGAATTTTATTCTTTTGTCTATTATTTTAATTAACTTTATAGCTAATATGAAAAATACATTTAAAAAGAGTAAATCATAATAATATTTTATGCAAGAAGATACAGGCGAAGCTTTTACTGATACAGCTGCTGTTCCGATTCTTGAAGAAACATATCCTGTCAGCCCTCCATTTTCCTATGTATTAATCCAAACTGACCCAGTTTCTAAAAGAACACAGTATATGGTTGTTGAGATTCCACTCGACAGCAAAGAACAAGCAATCTATAAAAAAATCTTAGATATTATGATTGACGAACTTGATGTTGATCTTTCCGTTCTAAAATCCACAGAAAAAGCTGAAGAGTTTCTTAAAAAGAAAATTGTTGATATTATTAAACGATATCGAATTTCATTAAATGAATCACAATTTGAGAAAATTATGTATTATCTAGCTCGCGATCTTATAGGTTATGGGAAAATCCAACCTTTTATGTTAGATCCAAATATAGAAGACATTTCATGTGACGGTATAGGTATCCCAATCTATGTATGGCATAGGAAATATGAATCAATTGCAACCAATGTTTCTTTTGACAATGCAGAAATTCTAGATAGTTTTATTATAAAATTGGCTCAAAGAGCAAACAGACACATTAGTATTGCCAACCCATTGTTGGATGCTTCTTTACCAGATGGTAGCAGAATCCAACTTACTTATGGAAAAGAGGTTACTCAAAGAGGTTCTACGTTCACAGCAAGAAAATTCAAAGCAGATCCATTTACAATTACAGATCTTATTCTATACAATACAATAGATTTAGACATAGCTGCATATTATTGGTTCACAATGGAACATAATGTGAGTACTCTCATTGCAGGGGGGACTGCAGCTGGTAAAACCACTCTTCTCAACACCATATCTATGATGATTAAACCTGACTTGAAGATTGTAACCATTGAAGATACTGCAGAATTGAATCTTGCACACGAGAACTGGATACCAAGTGTCGTGCGCTCAGGTTTCGGTGAAGCGACTGAAACTGGATACAGAAGAGGCCAGATATCCATGTACGAATTGCTTCGTGCTGCAATGAGACAGAGACCGGACTATATTATAGTGGGAGAAATCCGTGGAAGCGAAGCCTACGCAATGTTCCAAGCTATGAGTACAGGTCACAGAGGTTTAGGAACTATTCACGGTGACTCTGTTGAAGGAGTCATTCACAGATTGGAAAGTAAACCAATGAATATTCCACGTTCAATGATGAAGTCTCTTGATTTAATCCATGTTATTAGGAAAGTTCGCTTACAATCGAAATTCGCTCGCAGAACCCAATCCGTAACAGAATTAATTGGTCTTGATCCCGTAACAGAAGAAATACTGACAAATAAACTTTATCAATGGAATCCAAAAGATGATACTTTCATCTACTTCGGGAGAAGTTATGTTCTTGAGAAAATAATGGAAAATACAGGATTGGAAGAACAAGAAATCTTCGATGAATTAGAAAGAAGAAAAACTATTCTCCGATGGATGGTTAAGAAACGTATCAGATACTTCGAGGATGTCGCAGCTGTTATCCAAGAATATAATTCTGATCCAGATAGAGCTTTGGAAAAAGCTCGAAAGGGATTAAAAGCTTAATTCTTTTTTTCTTCTTTTATATTTTATTTCTCACTTTTCATTTTTCATTAAATAATTGGGTTTAAATAATAAGAAAACTAAGGTTCCAATGTGTCAAACATAGGTGCAAGAACTTGAATTTTGATGATGATAAAAAGAAGAAGAAGAAAAAGAAGAAAAAACCCGAAGATGATATAGATGATGATTTCAAATTACCATTTGATTTATCTAAGATAAGTGGAGATTTTAGTAACATCGATGAAATAATGGAAAAATTCCTACCTTATTTCAAAGGATCATCCTTTGGAAAAATCATGGATGAATTAATGAAAAATCTTATGAAAAATATTGAGGAGGGGATGGATTCAGGTAGTCTTGAAGATATGATGAATAATCCCTATGTCTTTGGTTTCAACATAGGTGTAGGACCTGATGGAAAGCCTAGCTTTGGTCAATTCGGAAACATCAAACCTAAAGCATATGGTGATATAGAAGCTACGGATGTTAGAGAACCTCTAATTGATGTTTTCAAAGAAGGGGATAAAGTAAGGGTCATTGCAGAAGTACCTGGAATCAATAAAGGAGATATCAAATTAAGTGGATCTGAAAGAACTTTAACCATAAAAGCTCATTCTCAATCCCGTAAGTACGAAAAATCTGTAAGTTTACCTGTTGCTGTTCTCATCAATACAGCTAAAGCAAAGTACAAAAATGGTGTTTTAGAAGTCATCATTGAAGTTAAAGAAGATGATGATAAGAAGAAAGATTACAGAATAGAGGTAGAGTGAAGAGAGTTAAATCCTCTTTAAACTTCTAACCATAAAAGAATGTTATTTGGTAATATTGCAGAAATTAGTTGCCCAACTTGTAAATCTGCCATATATCTTCCATCTAAAAGGTTACTCACAGGAGTTGTTGGTTCTATAGCGATTGTTGCATCATTAATAAGGGTTCTATAACCATTGCTAATCTTATAGACATAGACATAATTTTCAGTCCCTGTCGTTTCTGAGATTTCTAGATAATAAGCTGTATCAAAAACGAATGTTGCATCATAGTATAAGTCTGGACTCTCTATATGAATAGATATTTCCATGGAACAAGCAATATATGTTGGATTTGCAGAGGTGCTGGAGTTTGATATACTAAATGTTGAATTATCGAACGTTAATGTTGCTGGAAGATTATGGTCATCTAAGAAATATTCTACCATAGCAATCCCTTCAGTTATTATCGGAATAATGCTATCAATAGTATAACTTCTTGAGTATTGAGAGATTGCAATATCGACAAGTTGTTCTAATGAAGAAATAGAATTTTCTACATAGAAATTGATCTGTTCTTGATTTGGTGCTGGAGAGATGTATGGACTTTGAGTAATACGATAAACTGTTGTTGATAAGAGTACCAAATAAATCAGGATAACTATTGATAGGAGAAGAAAAACTTGCCCTTTTCTTTTTCTTATTTTGAATATGTTTTTACCCATCTTAAACACCTATCAACCAGTATTGAATATGAATTTGGTGAGGAGAATAATCACCATTTCTAGACACTAATAGATAATCTATCCCCATAGTTTTTCCTGTAGAGATATAGCCTTCATTTATCCAACTGTTCATTATAACTTCCTCCGTTACAAGATTTTCACAATATAAAGTGAATACACCATTGTCAGGAAGAGCTCCTGAAATAGCTTGATTGATTAAAACCTTTATTGAGGAGATATCAGCAGCCGTTCCGGAATTAATAGCTATCAAAAACTCATCCAATTGTCCATTATTGTCTAGAGATGTGAGAACCTTAAACAATTCAACATTGTAACTTGTTTCAATTGGAGGTTGTGTCGCAAGTTGTACTTCATATAGAGCGGTAACCATGATAATCATTACAGAAACTGCAATAAATGCTTCAATAATAAACAGTTGACCTTTTTTGTTCATTATTCCTCTTTTCATATTAATCACCAATACCAAATTCGACACTTAACCAATAGACCTCTTATATTCATTGTATGAGTTTCAGAGATGTAGGTTTGTTGATTAAGTTCGGAATATGGTCCGTAAATTCCTCCATCAGACTGTCTCAAGAACATGGGAACGCCAAGATATCCTGCTCTATATTCTATGTTTTCTCGCTCATGTACAACTATTACTGCTAAACCATCAGCTGGTATTGCAACCTGCTCACCAAAATAAATTTCTCCTTCAACATTACCAATTTGTTGAAGATCATGCTTAAAATATGAAACACTAGAATCTTCAAATGGAAAAACGACTATAGCTCGAGCTACATCACTCAAAGGAGCTCTAGTAACACTTACATCTACTGCGCTATAATCTACATCAGTATTCTCTCTTACAAAAGGAGTATAGTCCATAGCTATTTCTGAATACTCTAACCCCCCTCCTTTGTATATCCTCAAAACAGTATAATCTTGATAAAGATCTCCAACCTCAGCAAAAACTACTATTGTGTAATAGTCACTTATTTTAGTTGAGAATGAAGAGTGAAAGCCGATGGAACCAGAAATATTTTGTGTTGTTGTGGAGTTTATTGCAACAGTACCATCGGCATCAATAACGAATGCCCATATCTTTGCATCTTCTATATTAGTCTGAAATTCCTTAACAGAACCATATAAATTTATATTACCAAATGCAGCTGTATATACGTCAATTGACACTCTAATTGATGAACTAATTTCAATGGCAAAATCAGAAATTAGCCCATAAGACATTTTAACATTGATATAATTAACACTCCAATAGTTTGTTATACTAGAAACTAATCTGTTGATTTTTGTGAAATCAAGTGAATTTTGATTATTCAATAAACCTAATCGGAAATCAGACATTGAAGCTGTTCCAATCTGTCCCCAATTGGAGGGAGTTCCTTCTGTAAGAAACACGTTGTGATAAACCTTATTCAAATCTTGTTTTTGTGAATAAGTTTCTACTTGAACAAGTGACGGAATCAGCAGATTTGTTAGAACCAATATAACTTGGCTAAACGCAAGAATAAAAATTAGCATGGCTAAAGCAAAGTCAACTCCTCTTATTTGAGCAATTTTGCTCTTTCTGAGTTTCTTCAGCTTACGCTTCAGATTAGATTTTGTCAATTTTTATTCTCCTTTTTCTTCTGATTCATCGCCTAATATACGTTCTTCTAGTAGTGATTTTATCTCGGCAAGAGTAGCTTCTAGTTCAACTAGTTCCATACCTTTTTCTAGTAGATTAGTGGCTCTCTCTTGCATATTTTCAGCACTTTTTATCTTTTCAGACGCAACATTTTCAACTTGTTTTTTGAGTTCTGCTAAATCTGTTTTAGTGCTCATCATTGATTCTATTCTATCAATTTTATCCTCTAAGGGACCCAAATCAACAGAAACAGAACCAACGGATCCTTCAGAAGAAGTACCTTCAGAACCTCCCCCAGTTTTATCTAGGGTTCCCATCATTCTTACAATATTAAAACTGATTTGATTTACAACTTTTTTAATTTCCTCTATCTCATCTTTGAGAGATTTAACATCATCTTCTAATTTAGGCATGTAGTTTCACCGTCTATTATACATTTATAGAAATCAATGGATTGTCAGGTTGAATAAGTATTTTAAATGCAAACCAACCTATAAACATCATCACAACCGAGTGCATTAATCCAGCCTTTACAGACATTTTAGACATCTTTCCTGCTACTAGACCTGAGAAAAAGCCTTGAACAGCAAGCATATGTAGAAATAATATCTCCAACGTATCTAAATCTATCTCCATTAAAAACATACCAGCTGTTTGATCTGTTGAAATATTTGCAGTTCCGAACGGAATAAAGAATGTTATGAATAAGATTACAACAACCATGATGAATATTAAATAGGAAGCATAGACTATCATAACATAAGGCTTCATTGCCCCCTCTCTTTCTTTCTTAAGATTAAGAAGGGTTTGAACATGATGCTCAGTTGCTTCAAAAATCTCTTCGAGATTTCCACCTGACCTCTCTGCTTCTAGAATAAGTATAGTTGCTCTTTGGGCTAAGGGAGTATCAACGGCTGACTGAAAATCTTCCATTGCTTTGCTGAATGGAATTCCCCAAGTAATTTTGCTTGACATCTTTCTTAATTCAGGAGTTAAAGGTCCATAATGCCTTTTAGCTGATTCTTGTATAGCTCTAGGTAAACTCATACCTGTTCGTTGCGCATTGCTAATCTCTCTAAGGAGATAAGGTAAATTTTCATCTATTCTTGATTGTCTTCTTTCTTCTCTCAAAACTATTAGAAATGTGGGGATACCTATGGTAACTATTATTGCTAAAATAACAAAATCATTAATATCCAAAATTGTTATGAAGTCTCCACCTCCACTTGTGGCAATAACATCTACTAACCCGAGAGTTACTAAAATTAGTCCGGAAGCAATAGCTATTGTCCAATAAACTATATCTTGAGTAATTTGAAACTGTTTTGTTTCTACTTCTACTTCTTCACCTACTGACATCTCATTCACCTACATTTCTGGTTGTGCTGCATCTATTAGCACTATTATTGCCATTTCTGAAACTGGAATAATTATATAAACTAAAACGGCCATCATTATCGTGGAATTCTCAGCTCCAGCTCCTCCTAGCATTGACATCATAGCTAAAATAACTATAAAGAAGATTGGAGATACTACACCTAGAACCATAAACAATTCAGCCATGATTCCTAGGGTTTCTATAAAATTCCTTTCACTTTGAACTTTATCCTCCATTAGTGTTTCAGTTGATACTTCAAGAAATCTTTGAAGTTCTCCTCCTGATGTAAAAGTTCCAACGATTCCTTCTAGAAAGCTTGAATATTTGGGTGATGGAGATCTAAGGGATGCTTGGCTTAAAGCAAGAACAATATCATAACCAAAAATTTGAATGTCCCTGGAAATCTTCTTTGCATCCTTAACAATTGCTTCACCGATTTTTTCCTTAGTTAAAGAAAGAAAAATTCTATCTGGTGTAACTCCAGCTGAAGCCATTGCAGTCATGTAACTTGCTGCAGTCGGTAAAGCTGCTTCTAACTTGCGTTTTCTTACCCCTACAAGATAACTAGGATAAACCCAACTATATACAAACATACTCGTAAGAACTAAAACAGGTAATATTATTACTAGAAATATTGAAAAACCCTCAACTGCTAGCCAAACAGCGATTAGAGCTATCAAGGAAACAATAGCCAAAATTACTGCCCAAAAGATTCTTACGCTCAAATACATTCTTACACTTTTTTCTATTCCAGCTTTTCTTAAGGTTAGTTTAAGACCCTCAAATTCAGCTAAATAAGGTTCAATTAATCTTCCAACATATGAATAAGCAATTGATTCAATAATTCTTGAACTCATAATATTATCCTCTAATGTGAATCTTAAAGACTATATCCTACAAAACTATATTGTAGAATGAGTATTTAACATTTGCTCGTAAAGTACTTTGGTGAACTAATATAAGAAAGTTCTTTTAATATCATATCTAATTAAGCACATATTTCTCAAACAACTGTGATTCTTGTAAGAGGAGGAAAAAAAATACAGATTCTTTGAGTAACAGAGTTCGTTTAATATACAGATTTAGAGCCAGTTTGGAAAATCTCTTGAAGCTATCACCAAGTATAAAAATGAGGTGTGGGTAATCTTCTTGTATGAGTCTTTATATTATACAATCATCAGGTGAGTTAACTGAATGTTCTAATAAGGAAGTAGCAATAAAATCCGAAAATGTTCTGTTAGTGATCTCTCACTTGCAGAAGAAAATTTACACATGGATAGGGGGACAAGCATCTCCACATTCAAAATTTGCTTGTGCAAGGGAAACAGCAAGAATTCGGATGGAACTTGGTTATAAAATTGTTAACTTAGAAGAATCATATTCAACCGATGAATTTTATCAAGCAGTAGATGAAGCATGTAATATTAATTCTACAGGTAAACCTTCTCCAAAACCAAAACCTTTAGCAATCAAAAAACCTACACCAAAGCCAAAAGTAAAAACTGCAACTAAACCAAAACCTAAACCAAAACCTAAACCAAAACCTAAACCAAAACCTAAACCAAAGCCAAAAGTGAAAACTGCAACTAAGAAAGCAGTACCCACTAAAACCGAACGTAGATATAGTTCTACTATTGATACAAAAGTTATAGATGTAGAACACGTCATAAAACAATTGGAAATACTACCACCAATTGATAAGAGTATTAGAGATTATATTATTATAGATGATTCGCTTTACATTGCTCCTGAAAATCTAGAAAAACCTAGAACTGAATCCAAAGTTTCATTACAAGATGGTTCATTTGTAGCAGATGATTATATTCCAAGATTATTTTTAGA
Source organism: Candidatus Heimdallarchaeota archaeon (assembly GCA_030611665.1). GTDB lineage: Archaea > Asgardarchaeota > Heimdallarchaeia > Heimdallarchaeales > Heimdallarchaeaceae > UBA460. The sequence goes on from JAUWPI010000055.1 coordinate 9,319, forward strand.
AAATGGTAAAATAATTGCAATTGAATTGTGGAGATCTGATTAATAGCCCATCTTTTCCATGACCTTTTTGGCGATGATAGTATAGATATCGTCGACACCTTCGCCAAATTTAGCTGAAGATTCAAGAACCATATAACCTTTATCTTCCCATTTCTCAATAGCTTCTTCAGCCTTTATTACTCGTTCTTCTTCTAAATCAGTTTTATTACCAACGATGATAATGGGGATTTCTGGACATTTTTCTTCAACTTCATTAATCCAGTTATTTATATGTTCAAATGATTCCTTTCTTGTTATATCATAAACGATAACTGCGCCATGGGCACCTGTATAATAGCGTTTTCTTAAAGTAGCTAATTTATCTTGGCCAACTGTATCAAAAAGTACGATGCGGAGTATGGTATCTTCATCATATTTAATGTTTTTGCTATAGAAATCAACACCAAGTGTTGGAAGATAAGATGAAGAGAAACGATTCTGAGTGTATCGTATTGCTAAACTGGTTTTGCCTACTGCATAATCCCCAGCATTGATGATTTTTATGATGTAAGTTACGTTAGGTGATAAACTCATTATACTATAAAACTTTGAAGTGTATTTGAGTATTTTCTTAGTATCAATGGATTTTAGAAAAAATAGGCAATAATTCTTCATCAAAGAGTTTGCTTAAGATTTTTAAAGACGTTTTCGAGATACAATCAGAGATAATGAAACCTTCAAATAAAAGTTATTCAAATTTAACTGTGATAATCCCAACCTTAAATGAAGAGAAAACTATTTCATTACTCTTAAAGAAGATTGAAGAATTCACACCCCATGCTAATGTAATAGTATCAGACGATGGTTCGAAGGACAATACAAAGAAATTAGTAAAGGATTTTGAGGGAGATATAAGCGTGAAATTTCTTGATAGAAAATCTAAGCCAGTGCATGGATTAACGATAAGTGTTCTAGATTCAATAATTGAATGTAAAACCGATTATTTTGTTGTAATGGATGGAGATTTACAACATCCTGCAGAATCACTACCACAGTTTTACGAGAAATTAGAAGAAGGTTATAATCTAGTCGCAGGAAATAGGGTTGAAGTGATTGGAAAGTGGCCGATTCAGCGTAAACTCATGTCATATGTTGCTAGATGGTTAGGTAGTTTTTCTTTAATGGTTAGAAGAAGAAATAAAGTAAAAGACATAATGTCTGGCTTATTTGCTTCAGAAACTAACATCTGGAGACAAACTATCTCTAGTCATAGAAAAGACTTCATTTTGGAAGGATACAAGGTTCTATTCGATTTTCTGAAAATATACAAAAACAAACTAGAGGTAAGTCATGTTAATTATGTGTTTGGTACAAGAAATTTTGGAGAATCAAAGATTAATAAAAAAGTCATCTGGAAATTCTTCAAGTCGTTATTCTGAAATGTATTTGTGATCTTATGATGTTTTTTTCTACAAAAATCTACTCATACTCCTGAAAGAAATTTCTTGTAATCAAATACGTTATCAAGGAACTCTTGCATAAGTTCAGGATCTTTTATACCTGATACTTTTTCAACCCCAGATGAAACATCAATTGCATTAGGTGTGAGTTCAGGAATTATCTTTCCTACATTAGATGAATTTAATCCTCCACCAATAATTAATGGTTTGTCAATTGAGTTTTTTATTTTTGTGACTAAATCAATCGTTTCAGCTTTTTTCTTTTGTGAACTCCATACTGAACCTAGTGGAAGATTGATGTTGACAACTGAAACAAAAGGTGCTAATTCCTTGGCTGCTGATAGAGGAGAAGGATTGATAATGTTCGATTCTAATGTTTCCTTGTTGAGAAAGATGGATCCTATAATTGGAACAGTTGCTATAGATTGCAAGGAAATTAAGTTATTCATATCATTGAAGAAATCCCCATTTATTTGGATCATATTTGGCTGACAAGCTTCAAGTGTATCAAATATCTCATCAAGAGAACTAGGTGCAACCTGAGCAATCTTTACACAATGTTCAATATTTGCAAATATTCTTCGTGCATCAAAGTTGCTAATTGACCTAACATCATTAATATCATCAATTATAACACCGATTGCAAATTCCGAAGATACGTCGATCGATAGAGCAGCATCGAAATTTGTAACACCAGATATTTTTGCAAACCACAATTTAAGTATCCTCAAATGCTTATATTCGAATGGATTTTAATAGTTTACCCATGAAAAAGGAATGGTGAAGTTTACGTTGATAATATCTCGAATTTATCTGGGACATGACAAGTATAATTTCCAGATATTACAAAAGACCATATTGTACAAATATCAGAGTAGATTGATTAATATGAGTACCAAGGACACATTTCTCAGCTTCAAGTTGGAAAAAGCTATAGCCAGAATTAAGACTCACCATGGTTACAACAACTCTCCCGTATTTTTAGAAGTTTGCAATTGTCCCAGTAAAGGGGGGTCACTTTACTATGATACTAAAAAAGACAGCTATTTTGGTAAAGGATCATGCAATCGTGGATTACTTTGTTCAAAAATACAAATAGACAAACATCAAATTAGAATCAGTAAAAATATCGCAAGTCAATTAAATATACTAAGAGAAAGTGAAAAGGTTCTAGAAAAGGAACAGTTGGCTATCTATCCTACAGGTTTAATTTCCTAATACTTGGAAATTACGTTTCAACTTGAGTTCAAAGAGTTTATTAGTTAATAATTAAAGATATTCAGAATAATTAGATATTTAAACATGAAAAAATCTACGATTTACATAGCGATGAATGCTGAGGATATTATTTACAAAGAAACTTTGATCAATGCATACAAATACGGGTCCGCTGAATCTAAAATTGTTTTTCAAAAAATTATGTCTTATTACCCTGAATTAAGAAAACAGGCTAAGGAATTAAAGTCTATAGTAGATTCAGTGACAAAGAAGATTAATGCACTCCCTAGAGACGAAATTGAGAGAATGGCAAAAGAAAAGTATCCTGATGATATAATCGAAGAGAAAAAAGAAAGAGATTTTCTCCCATCTCTTACCAATGTAGAACAAGGAAAGGTAGTAGTTAGATATCCTCCAGAACCTTCCAAGCACCCTCACATAGGTCAAATGTTGTCTTTCTGTATCAATCACCTTATTGCAGAGAGATTTGGTGGAAAGCGTATTCTTAGATTTGATGATACAAATCCAGGGAAAGTGGGAAAAGAATTCTATGATAGTTTCAGAGAAGCTATTCTCTGGATGGGGTTAAAGATTGAGGAAGAAGTACGCGCTTCTGATTATATGGAACTCTATTACACTAAAGCTGAAGAACTCATAAAAAACAATGATGCTTATGTTTGCAGATGTTCTCGAGAAACAATGTCAAAAAATAGAGAACAAGGCAAAAAATGTTCCTGCAACACTGAAAATACTGATGAAATCAATTTAGATCTCTTCAACAAAATGTTAAAGGGAGAGTATGTAGATGGAGAAGCAATAGTTAGATTGCGAGGAGATATGGAATCAAAGAATCATGTTCTTAGAGATCCTGTTCTGCTAAGGATATCAACATTGACACATGCAATCCATGGCGATAAATATAGAGTTTGGCCAATGTATGATTTTGAATCACCAATCATGGAAAATATCACGGGGGTAACTCACATTTTACGTAGTAGCGAGTTCGGTAAAATGAGAGAAGAACTTCAAAGTTTGATCTCAAAGAAATTAGGAATTATTCCACCAAATTTTACAGAATACAGAAGGTTTAAAATTATAGGTGCGCCTACTCAAGGCAGAATAATAAGAGAGTTAGTTGATGAGGGAATTGTAACTGGTTGGGATGATTACAGATTAGTGACCTATCAAGCTTTAAAGAAACGTGGGATCCAGCCTAAAGTTTTTCTAGAGATTGTAAAAAGGATAGGAGCAACTAAATCTGCAACAAGTATAGACTGGTCACTAATATTCTCAATTAACAGAAAATTTATTGAACCAACTTCAAAACACTTATTCTTTGTTCAAGATCCAATTAAGGTTAATATATCAAATGTTAGTGATCAAGAAGTAGAAATTTCCTATCACCCAAAAATAGTTTCTTTAGGAAAAAGGAAAGTTAATGTCAAAAATATTATCTATTTAAGTGGAGATGATAGAGGATTACTAAAGAAGGGTAAAATACTTCGTTTGAAAGATCTATTTAATATTAAAATCACAGAGAAGACGTCTCAAAACGAATATTTAGCTGAATTCCATGGACATGAATTGCTATCAGATGTTCCTCGAATTCAATGGGTTTCTGAATATATTCCTGTCGAAATCATTAAGCCCGAAATGTTATATTTAAATAATCGAATAGATAAGAATAGCTTGAAGAAAATACAAGGTTATGGTGAGATAAACCTTAATAAACTCGAAGTAGGAGAGATAATACAACTTGAACGCTTCGGGTATGTGAAAGTAAATCACATTAACGAAAAAATAAAGATGAATTATGTCCATGGTTGATAAAATATGGTTGAATGGGGACTTCTATTATTTCTGGTATTCATATCAATATCTCTTATAGTGGCAGCAAGAGCAGCTATCAAAGGAAGAAAGAAACAAAAAACACCAAAGAAGAGATATCGTCCTTATCAAGATTTTATAGAACAGACAATCAAGCCATATAGACCTGCTTCACAGACTACCAGAACTAGATCAACTGCTTCGCCTTATCCTACTAGATCTCAAGTAGAATCTCGGGCAGCTTATGCTAGTGCTGATGAATACTTTAGAGCTGGTATGTATGATAGAGCTAAAGAAGAATATCTAAAAACTGGTAGAATTTTCGGAGCAAGCAAATCTGTTGCTGCAAAAGGGAGAGAATTTGTTCAAGATGCTTTACAGATTATTACTCGGTATGCTCCTGAACGAGAAGAGGAAATGGTTAGAAATCTATCACGTTATTTCTTTGACAGCGGTGAAACTGAGATATCCGCAATGATTCTCTATGAGAAGGATTTAACTGACGAAGCAAATGCTGTTTTAGCAACTATTGGAAAGTCTGTTGCAGATATAGCTCCGTCAGGTACAGTTGAAGTAACACAAATCGAAGCAACAACTGTGGTAGATGAAACTTTAGAAACTCAGAAAAGTCTTGAAGAACTTGAAGTTATAGCTTCAGAGGTTATTGAAAAAGTAGAGATAGAAGAAGAACCAGAAGCACAACAAGTTTTTAGAGGAACTCAACCGTTGAAAGTCGCTACAACAGATTTAGATGAGAGATGCAGTGTATGTATGTCGCCCATAAAAGCTGGGGAGAGTTTCGTACGATGTCCCTTCTGTGAAATACCATCACATTATGCTCACATAGTAGAATGGATTAAAGTCAAGCCTCAATGCCCAAACTGTAGAAAGAAACTTGTTGCGAGAATGTTTCAATTATAATGAAAAAGTTAAAAACTATAATTTATTAAATACTATTATGGTATTTCTTCCCCCTTTTTCGAATAACATTATCAAAGAACATATCGATTCTACATTGCAAACCCAGATTGCTGGTTTTGATCTAACTATTCGTGATATCTTGAAACTAAGCAACGGTGGAGAGATAGATTTCGATAATTCGGACAGAAAAATCCCTGATCATGAAACCATTGAACCCATTAATAATAAATGGAAGCTTAAACCTGGTGGGTATCTTGTCAGATATAATGAGACTGTAGAGGTTCCTTTGGATGCAGTTGGAATAGTACTACCTCGTTCTAGTCTTATGAGAATAGGAGGTACTTTATGTTCAGCAGTTTGGGATCCTGGTTATAAGGGAAGGGGAATAGGGTTAATGATAACTTATGCAGAAATAACTTTCCACAAAAACGCACGAATTGCTCAGATAATTTTCATTAAAACTCAAAAAGAAACAGAGAAAGGTTACTCTGGTACGTATCAGAATGAGAAATAATTGCAATATTAGTTTCAGTTTAGTAGCAAAAATCGTATGGTAACAGCATTTTTTATATATCGAAAACAAAATTGTCTAATAGCGAGAAGAGAAAGTGAAAACATGTCAAAGAAAGAAAGTACTCCAGAAACTACAAAAAAGACAAACTCATCAAAGAAACCATCTGTAAAAAGAAAGAGTGACAAAAAAGAAGAGGACTGGATTAAGGATTTCATTCCTAAACAAAAAAAATCTGTTCCAAAACAACCAAAAAAACAGGATCTAAGTGACATAGCAGTCAATCAGATTCCAGGTATAGGTCCTGCTATAGCGGAAAAACTGATAACTTCTGGTTACTTAACTTTAGCAGCAGTTGGTCATGCATCACCTATGGAACTAGTAGAACATTGCGAAATTGGAGAACAAACTGCAAAGAGGTTAATAACAGCCGCAAGAAGTCAGATGGGTATTGGATTTCAAAGTGCTAAAATTCTGCTTGAAATTCGACAAAAATTGGTTAAAATTTCCACTGGAAGCAAATCTCTTGACACATTACTCTATGGAGGAGTCGAAACAAGTTCCTTGACAGAAATTTCTGGAGAATTTCGAATCGGTAAAACACAAATTTGTTTTCAATTGTGTGTTATGACGGCTATGGAAAAAAAATATGGTGGTTTAGGCTCAAGTGCAATTTATATTGATACTGAGGGAACCTTTAGACCTGAAAGAATTATTCAAATGTGCAACAAGTTTGGTGCGCCAGCTGAAGATGTTCTGAATAATATACATGTTGGAAGAGCGTATAATTCTGATCATCAAATGGTTCTAATGCTTGAAAGTCCTAAATTAATTAAAGAACATAATGTTAAACTGATGATTATTGATTCTCTCACCAGTCATTTTAGAGCTGAGTATGCTGGCAGAGGATCGTTGCTTGAAAGACAACAAAAATTAAACAAATACTTGCATCAGCTGTTACGTCTGGCAGAGGTTTATGACATTGCAATAGTAGCAACTAACCAAGTCCTCTCGAAACCTGATGTCCTCTATGGTGAAACAATCTTTCCAATCGGAGGGAATATAGTAGCTCATTCATGCACAACACGTGTTTTTCTACGTAAAGGAAAAGGAGAAAAAAGGATTGCTAGGGTGATAGATAGCCCCCACATACCAGAGATTGAAACCATGTTCTCAATAACAAGTGACGGTATAGCTGATATAGTTGAGGTTGACTAGGAAAGTCACAAGGTTTAAGTAATTCAATTCAGATATTTTTGTTAGAATTAAGATTCGTTCAATAACCCATGGTGATTTATTTGACAGAAGAAAATGGCAGTATATCAGTTAGCGATGCAATCAAAATTACAGAATTAGAGAATACAGTTCAGAATCTTGAGAAAAAGATAGAAGAACTAGAAGCAAAAGGCTCGGAATTAGAGAATAAAAACAATTCACTCATTGAGGAGCTAACTGACATTAAAGGAAAATCAGCTGTTCTTGGGGAACTAGAATCTAAAAAGAT
>JAUWPI010000155.1 GCA_030611665.1 Candidatus Heimdallarchaeota archaeon
TGCCTTTTATTTTTGAAATAATAAGGAGATCTTAGAATCAGAAAGATTTTTGCTAAGGGGCTAAAGACAATGATGATAAGTCTAAGAAACCTAATTCTTTTTTCTAATACTTTTGTAAAATCATCCATATCATATCTCTGATACTGCAGAATCTCTTGTGAATCTTTGGTATACATAAAATCTGTATGAAACCATTCATCATCATTATTGGGATATTTGAAAACTTCTCTAGGAATAGGACCGACTCCAAAACTGTTCAATATAGAATAAATATAATCTCCTGCAGTTATTTGACATCTCTTTCCACCAGCAGCATTCATAATTGTCTTTTCGATATCAGCTTCAATTGCATTAACACAGGCTAATCCTGCATCTCTAGGATCTATGAATTCCAACCTCTGGTCAAAAGGCACTTCATACATCAAAGGAGGGACTTTGATTGGCATTCGTAAAGAAGGTATAGCACCCATTCGGAGTATAACCCATCTTAAAGGACTTTTCTGCAGAATTTCTTCCATTTCTAATTTGTGTTTAGCATATTCATCATGATCAATTGGTTTAGGGGTTTCTCCAACCTTTCTTGGTGGTTTAATATGCATTCTTGAACCGTAAAGAGCTATAGAACTTGTGAATATAAATTTAGGTATTTTCTTCTCTTTACTAGCTGCTTCTATCAAGTTACGAGTTCCTTCAACATTCACTTCTAATGCATATAATGGTTCATCATCTGCTCTTGGAGGAATGATTGCTGCTAGATGAATAATACAATCAATGTCCTTAACAATTTCATTCACTATCTCTTTATCTCTAATGTCTCCCCAAATTGTCTCAAATGAACATTTCTTGCTTACAATCTTATGGACTCTTTTTGTCTTTCTCTCTTTTATATCAAAACAACGAATTTGGTAATCTTTCTTAGATAGCTCAAGCAAAGTATGTTCTCCAACATTGCCAAAAGCTCCAGTAAGTAGAATTTTCATTGTTAAATCCTCACAAGTGGGGGAAATAGGAGTAAGACAACTAGTATTTATATTTTATTAGGAGAAACAATTAAAAACAATAGACATGACTGATATCTATTGTTTAGGATACATAATATTGTATGTTATGTACAAGAGTATAGCGGATACTACTTCTGCTATTCCAAGGTGAAGAAATCCAAAAGCTGAAACATATACAAAAACACCCATTAGAACAAATGTGAAAACAAATACAAGAACATGTTTTACGAATTTATTTTCATTTTTAATTTCTTCTAAAACAATCTTATGTTTCATTTTACCAAATAGTAAAGATTTGAAAAATAAACTTGCTAACCCTATAATTGGTATTGCAGGTAAGAATGCTAACGCAAAAGAAATCATCGTTGTAAATTGAGAAGTTCCAACTCTCATAAACATAGCGGCAATATACGCTAAAGGTATTGTTCCTACAAAGTGGGGTATCTTAGATTTCACTTGGTCTCTTACTGAAATTGGCAGAGATGCGGTAATTGTAGAACCACCGGATTCGATGTTTGTAAGACTTACGACAAGCATAACAGTGACCATTGAAACATAAAATAACATTACAATCATCTCAATTGAAAGTCCTGCAGGTCCTATGAATAATTGCTCATCCATGGGAATGAAGAGCATATAGAGAGGTATCATAAAAGGCATGATTAGTATCATGATTGAGCTCATCTCTCGTGTAATTATTGCAAAATCTCTTTTAAGAAAAGCTTGAGTAGGTCCAGTTGTTTTAATCTCGATATCGGTTACGAAAACTTCCTTCTTTGTCTTGCTGTATTTTTTAAGTTCTGTAGATGTTATTTGCCTTAAAGTTGAGAGAGCTTTTTTGTAAATAAGATAAGTGAGGAAGATAAAGAGAATTATGCCAAGAATCGAACCTCCTAATAATACCCCAGAAATATTTGAAAAATCCATCGCCATAATTGTTATCAAGTATCCTCCTGCAAACGGAAATGGAATAATGCTCAGAATGATATTTACTATATTAGTTGTATCTGCAGACCAACTCTGCAAAACATAAAGTTCTGGAATTTTAGCAATAGCTATTTGTATAAGATACATAGCTCCCATTGAGACAGTCATATAGAGTATCATACTCAAAACACGAATAATATTTGTTTTTCTACTATTAATTTCTTGATCTCCCATAATTATAGCCATTTTTCTACTTACTATTACCAACAGACTCAAATCAAAAATAAGGTTAATTATAGATAAAAGTAAACTTGTAATTATTAATAGCACTAAACTAAGAATACTAATTTCAGAACCTAATACAAGCACAATACTCACAACAATACTAGCAGGGAGAACTAAGAACATGGATATTAATTGGACATTTATACTTCTAAGAAAAGTGAAAAATCCTATCCTTTCTATGTCCTTTCTACCTATGGGTAGAGTGTGGATCCATTTGTATGGACCTCCAGACATTAAACCCCAAGTGAACATAAACGAAAAAATCAAAAGAACTGCTGGTTGCATTATAAGAAATCCACTTATCGAAAGACTTCCTACAAAAGTTACCCAGCTAGAATCTATCCCACTGCTTAAAGTTGAATGGATTGTTATTAGGGCGAATATTGGAATTGTAACTAAACCGGCAATATATATTGCAGACATGATTTTTAAGATGATATCTGGTGATCTTTGCATTTTATCTTTGTCTATTTTCTCCAAAAAACGAGCTTGGTCACTTCCTGCTGATTGTAGTTGACCTTGAAGAATGCCTTCTCGATAAACTCTCTTTGATATACGATAAAGCTCTTTGTTACTCAACATAATTAATCAGCTTTGCTTTTTACTATTCATCATCTTTCGGAGGTTTGTCACAATATGATTAACCGATTCATCCTGGTTAGTAAGTTTAAGAAAAATATCTTCTAGATCTGCTCCTACTTTGTCAGCCATTTTGGATAACTCGTCAATTGTACCCATTGCGATAATCTTTCCTCTGTCCATAATAGCAATACGATCACACATTTCTTCAGCAACTTCAAGAATGTGAGTGGAAAAAATAACAGAACCTCCTCTCTCTTTATGAAGCTCTAAGACTTCTTTAACAACTTTAGCAGATTTTGCATCTAAACCAGTCAAAGGTTCATCCATTATAAGTAAGAGAGGGTCGTGAATCAAAGCAGCTATAACCTGCATCTTCTGTTTATTTCCTCTAGATAAGGTTGCAACAAGTTTGTCATAGTATTCAACAGCTTCCAAGCTTTCAAAATAATACTGCAACTTCTTTGTTGTTTCAGATTCATCAAGACCTCTAATCGAAGCTATAAAATTGAATAACATTCTAGGTGTCATTGATTTATAAATTAGTGGATCTTCGGAAACATAACCAATATTGCGCTTAATCTCAATGTCATCTTTGTTAGGATCAAGTCCAAATACTTTGATTTCTCCTTGTTCTTGTTCTAGAAGACCTAAAATCTGTTTAATAGTAGTTGTTTTTCCGGCCCCATTAGGTCCAAGAAGCCCAAAGATCTCGCCAGGCTTAACTTCAAAAGAAATATCGTTAACTGCTACAACAGTTCCAAAAGATTTTGTTAAATTAGTTACACTAACCATAGCACTTTTTTCTGTAATCATAATGCCCTCACTTTTCCGTCTGTTGATACTGAGATCGTTAATTTCAAGGATTGTTTAACATAGGCTTTTATTAATATATGTTTTCAGAATATGAACGTAATTTCATTATAGAAGTTATTCCAGAAACTTATTTCTTTGTTTTGCGAGATTTAGCGATTTTTCAATGAAACTAGAGGGATATGGAAATTGAGTACTCAGTTCTTTCAAAAGAGTTTGAGAATCAAATCTATCTTTCATCACTGTTGATGTGATAATATAAGCTAAAGACACAAGCTTCTTCAATTCGTTAAAAATTACAACTGAAGCTTTTGTAGGATCTTCATTTTTAATTTTTTCAAAAAACTGAACGAAATGTGAGCTAGCACTTGGGCCACTTATTTTATCCTCTTCTAGATTAATCACAGTTATTATTTCTTCATTATGAATAAGGGGCAATATCGATTGAAAAGTACTAGAAGACATTCCAACTAATCCTCGAATAAAAAGATTGAAATCTACTTTGGATAAATCATCTTCTGTAATCCAATCAGCAACATTAAAACTCAGATGTTGAGTGAAAATGGAAAGTGTGTCAAGAATCAATCTTGAGACAGACTTATCTCCTACAACATAAATAGTATTACCAGAAAGAGCAGCAAACAAAACAACATCTAAGTCTTTATTAGCCATTTTAGAAAGCGTTGAGAGAGATATTTCTTCTAAGTCAATCACAGAAAATTTGTTGCCAGAATCTTCAAACTCTTGCAATTCTACAAGTAAATCTATGAAATCAAAATTCTGTCTACTTCCCGTATAACTCTTAATCAATCTCTCTAACATCGGATAGATTCTAAATAACGTATAATCTAATTCTTGAGGGATGATAAAATAACCGACTTTTGTTGTGAAACCATCAGTACTAAAAAGCACATAAAAAGTTTTTTTGTGCTCAGGGATAAGAGTTAAAAAACTATGAACCTTTATTTCTTGGTTAATATTGAGTATATTGCGATCTATTATCTGAGCTATAGATTTATGATAAGCACTGTCTGCTCTATTTTCAAGAATTTCAACACCTTTAACTCTATGTTTGATAGTGAATATTTCTGGGATAAGACTTCTCAAAGGGTAAAGAGTTAAGATAATATTCAAACTGTTAATATCATGAAAGCAGTGCTCTAGTATCAATTGTGCTTCTCCTTCTGTAATTAGATCAGAATCTTTTCCATCAAGTAGGGAAAATGCACTCAAATTGATTTGTTCTAGCAGCTGTTTTGATTGTCTTTCTGTAAATGTGAATTCTTTATCTAAAGTCTCAACAATGAAAACAAATTCCTGGAATTGAACAAAAGAAATTGTTCTATCGTGATAGGATATAGATTGCAACTCTTCATGATGCACCTCTTTTGCATAAGTTATTATTGCTGAAATAAGCCCTGATGCGAGTATCTGTTGAGTATCATCAGCTGATTCAGGCTTGGACGCAAGCAGAAGACCAGAATGCGATACTAAAGAGAGCTTGATATTATCCATTTAGTATGTTTACTAATTATCTCTATAAGTAAATTTCTTTACTACTAGCTAGAAAAAAATTTAAAAAAGCAAAATAAATGTAATAATTTTCACCGTTTCTGAAGAAGTTTTTCGATAAAGTGGGATTGTATTCCTTTGCAAGTAAAAGGAAGTGAAAGTACTCTTACTCTATTTTTCTTCTTTTTTGTTTTTCCTTGTTTTTGAATAATAAAACTCTAACCTTTCCAAAATGTCTTTATTCTCCGCTTTCTGAACAAATTCTAAAAAAGATTTTATTGCTTGTGCTGTTTCTTTAGAAATGACATGTTCAACTAAACAAGCATCTTCTGATGCAATTGTACTTCTAATATTTATCATCTTAAAAAAATCTTCAATATCTTTGTGTACTTCTATAAGTTGTTTGCCTAATTTAAATCCCCTCTTAGTTAAAGTAACTCCCTTATACTTCTCATACTTGACTAGCTTCTCATTATCCAATTTTTGAACCATCTCAGTAACAGTAGCAAGACTCTTTAGTCCCATTTTATCCTTTATATCACTAACTTTCGCTATTTTTTTTTCTAAACAAATAGTAAAAATAGTTTCGATGTATTCTTCTTTTCTAACAGTCTTCATACGAGTTCACCAGAGTTAAACACATAAATTTTGAATTACTCGTTTATTAATTAGCTTGTTAGTTTTGTATTTTGTGGTCAATAAATTCTGACACATTTTAAATTCTTTTGGTTTATAACCCAAAATAGGACAAAATTTTAAATATGGGTGGTGTTTAGGTCAACCGAAATTAAAGTTTGGTCTACCGAAACTTGACATTAATTGAAGTGATTAAATGACGAATAAAGAAATAACGTTGGATCAACTAGAAGTTGGAGATGTAGCTAAGGTGGTAGAAATAGGCACAACAGGAGAATTAAGACGCAGACTCATGGAAATGGGTTTAACAAAAAATACAGTGATTAGAGTAATTGGAAAGGCCCCTCTAGGTGATCCAATTGAGTACAAATTTAGGGGTTACAATTTGACTCTTCGAAAGGAAGAAGCAAGCAAGGTGATTGTTGAATGTTAACTAATGAGGCCATTTAAACTATGAACAATGAAATTCTTATTCCACTCGGATTTGTGTCTGAAGGTAAGAAAGTAAGAATCGTTTCTATTAATGGTGGTTCTTGTATACGTAATCGGATTAATGAGATGGGTCTTCGCGAGGGAATTGATATAACAATAATCCAAAATACTGTTGGTCCTGTTATAATTGCTATTGGACAGACTCGTTTTGCTTTAGGAAGAGGGATTTCAGAGAAAATACTTACAGAATCTATAAAGTGAAAGGTGACTAAATGTCTATTAAAACTAAAAATATAAAAGATATTTCTGAAGGCAGTAAAATTTCTATTGATATTGCACTAGCAGGTAATCCTAATACTGGAAAAAGTACTCTCTTTAATGCTTTAACAGGTCTAAAGCAGAAAATTGGAAATTGGCCAGGAGTTACTGTTGAGAAAAAGGAGGGTAAAAGAAGTTTTAACAATTTTGAACTCTCTATTACTGATTTACCTGGTACTTATTCTTTGTCTGCATCTTCCTTAGATGAACAAATTGCAAGAGATTTTATTGTTCATGATACTCCAGAAGTTGTTGTACAAATAGTGGATGCTTCGAATTTAGAACGTAATCTCTATTTAACTACAATGCTAAAA
>JAUWPI010000164.1 GCA_030611665.1 Candidatus Heimdallarchaeota archaeon
GAAACGCAACTGCAATAGATTCAGATGTAAGTGACGACTACCTTGGTTTAGACCTTTATGCAAATTCAACCGCTATTGGTTATTACCCAGCAGTTGTTTATGAAAACTTAGTCGATCTTAACGGCAGTCACCTTATAGTAGGTGGAGAAGCATTCTACACTCACTACAAGTTCATGTATGACCAAAACACTGAAAATGGTGTATACAACGGTGGTGTTCATTATGGACAAATGTTCGTAGACAACATCATTAACTTCTTTGTTAAAGAACCCGTTTCTTCATCATACGAATTTTCATTCGCTGTCATCCCATTAGCAATCATAGGCGTAGTCTATGTTTTAATGAAAAAGAGAAAATAATTTTATTTTCTTTTTTCTTTTTTACTTTTTCTTTATCTTTTGTTAAAAATTTTTAATGCTTCTCTGTTTTTTAAAATAAATTTATAATAGTAGGATAAGAAGTAATATTACATGATTAAAGTCTGGGGTTATACTCCATCTGCTACATTACGTTTACCAAAAATTTTAGGTATCGATATAAAAGAAGTAAAACAAGTGTTTTCTGCATTATTGTTCAGAGAGGGTGTAAAAGGAGTATGTGTTCAAATTGATAGGATTGAAGGACATCCGAAGGCTATTATTCAGCTGTTGATTGATGATACTGTTGTTATGACAACTCATTTTTCACCTACAGAATCAAAAGAATATCATTATGAAATGAAAGAAACAGTAAATCCAAAAACAAAGATTGAAGTAGTTTTTAAAGTTGAACAAGGTTCCATCTCATTACCTGTGTCTTCAATCGGGAATGGTATGGGATTTCAAAAAATAGCAGGTGATTTTGTTCCCATGAATCATCTTGGTCTTGGTTTAATCATTCAATAAATTCTTTCGCATAGTAATAAGTTTATTACTAAATCCTAACTTGCTGTAGAAATTTAATCCATCTACATTCTGTGAGTGCACATTAAGTGAAATCTCATCTGCCTTTCTAGATTTAGCAAATTCATTTTCAAATTTATACATTAAGGCAGTTCCAATGTTTTTACGTCTATATTCTTTCTTGATTGCTATATCTGAAACATGAGCAGTTAATCTTGGTTTAAAAATACTTGAATATTTCTTGGTAAAACCATAAAGAAAACCAACTATTTCCTCTCCCTTTCTTGCTACAAATAAAACTTGATTAGGGTCAGTTAAAGCTGCAGTTATCATCAATTGAAAATTTAGCGAACCCTCTGTATTGAGTGTGAATGCATCATCAAATTTAGCATGATAACCTATTACTTCTGTCCAGATTCTCGATATGTCGATTATATCTGTAGATCTACCCTCAGTAATCTGAAAATCCATAATAACCAAATAATTACTACCTTTCTTATTTCTACTGATTCATCTTATATTTCACTCTTCTTCAGAAGGTTAATGGATAATCTTTTTATTCAACATACTATTACATGTAGTCGGATACGTATATACAATATGTATCAGTTACTCAAAGGAGAAATACGAATGCTTGTTTCTGAAATTGATGAAAATGCAAAATACATAAAGCGAGACCTCACAGCTATGCTAAAGTTTAGAGATAAGAAATCTATAACTGACTTGGATTTAAGAAACAAGCGAGTTCTATTGCGTGTAGACTTCAATGTACCTTTGGATGAACATGGTAGCATAACTGATGCTCGAAGAATCAGATATACTCTACCTACAATTCATTACTTACTAAATGAAAACTGTCGTGTTATACTTATAAGCCATTTAGGAAGGCCTAAGGGTAAAGTAGAAGAAGATATGCGTATAGCAAATATTTACAAGAGATTAAAGGAATATTGTCCCTTTTCAAATATTTATCTGGCAGAGGATTGCATTGGTTCAGACGTTGAAAAAATGGTTAATAAACTCAAGCCTAGAGAATTACTTCTTTTAGAAAATCCTCGTTTTCATCCAGAAGAAAAAGAAAATGATGAAGAATTTGCAAAAAAACTAGCGAAATTAGCCGATGTGTATGTAACAGATGCTTTTGCAACTGCTCACAGAAAACATGCATCTACATATGGTGTTTGTAATCATATAGAAGAGAAAGGATATGGTTTCTTGATTGAGAAAGAGATGAAGTTTATATCAAATTGTATTGCTAAACCTAAACGTCCTTTGACTGTAGTTCTTGGAGGAAAGAAGGTTGAAGACAAGCTTGATGTAATAAAGTATCTAATTGGAGTTGTTGACAATATTCTGATTGGTGGAGGAATGGCTTTTACATTCTTATTAGCTAAGGGTTATGCAATTGGTAAATCAATAAGAGATCTATCAAAACTTGATGATGTTCGTCAATATATGGAAGAAGCAGACACGAGCTGTACCAATATTTATCTCCCAAGAGATGTTGTTGTATGCGATGAATTGGACTATCCAACAAAAATTGAGAACGTTCCAATTACAGAAATCCGTGAAAATCATGTTGGTGTTGATATTGGTGTGGAAACAATTGAGAAGTACAAAGAGATACTAAGTATATCAAAACAAGTAATCTGGCAAGGACCCTTAGGTGTTTTCGAGAAAGAAGAATTTGAGAATGGGACTAAAGAGATTGCGAGGCACCTTATCGCCAATCATATCTATACAATCATTGGTGGTGGAGATTCAGCTGCTGCTTTTGAAAAATTTGGATTTCAAGATGAAGTTTCTTTCATTAGTACCGGAGGGGGAGCAAGCTTAGAAGTAATGAAAGGCACTTTACTTCCTGCAGTTGAATGTCTAAGTGATAAATAATACTTCAGATTAAAAAGTATCCAGCAATATATACTAGTGCTGAAATTAATGCACCAATTGCAACGCTAAAGAGGTTAACCACATCATTCTGCATCCAGCGTATTCCTGAATCGAACTCTGTCTCTTCATTACAATGATAGTCTTTCTCTGTTATCTTGCCACATTTCTTACATTTATTCATCTTTTGAATAGTACAAGCAAAGATACTATCAACATATGCACCGAAAAACCCACCAATAATTACAGCAATCAGAAATAGTATTTTAGAAGAAGGCATAACTACAAAACTGTCCAAATAGCTAACACCAAATCCTATCCCTGCTATCACTGCAGCTGCAATAATTGAAGAAATTAGACCTATGATTGAGACCGCACCAGGTGTACCCCTATCAACTTTTATCCATGGTTTTGTAGATATTCTAGGTTTCTTCTTTGATAATACACCTATTTCTGTGCCTAGAGTGTCACTCAAACTTGTAGCAAATGCTCCCCCTGCCATAATTGTTAGAATAGGTTCTCGTGCTAAAATTGCAATAAATGCAAGTACAGCTGGTACTATACTATTTACCATAGCTTGGACACTATCTCTAGCTGTCTCTCCTTTCTCAAACTCCTTCGTTGCATCTTTTTTCTTGTCTTTTCCAATGAATGTAAATAAAGATCCAATAATGAAGAAAGAAACATACATTGCTCCCCATGTCCAAGATCCTAAACCAAGAATGATGAACCCAAAATAAAATCCAGCAATAGCTCCATCCCATGTTAAAGCTTTCAAGGTTATACCTAAAATAGCCAACATCAATCCAATCACTAATGCACTGATTATTGAATTATCAGATAGAATAGTGATCAGATTTTCTAAGTTCACATCTAGAACAAATGTATACAACAAATACATTACCAAAGCGTTTGCTGCTGGTATTGCTAGATTATCAAACCCCTTTGGAGTTATTGCTTCTACTATTGCTGTTATGAAACCAGTGAGTAATCCGATATAGATAGCAACTCGTAGTGTTTGATTCAAGATTAAGCAACTAAGTGTCACCGCTCCAAGGGTGGCAAAAGCTGCTGTCCAACTACCTAACAGAGATTTTGTACTGCCAAAAATGGTGTACTTGCTCTTTTCTCCAAATTTTATTCCAATCACTGCACTCATTCCATCTCCCCAAACTAAAGGTATGAATGAAGCGAATAAGATTACATTATTCAGATTAGTGGCATCAGGATAGAAAAATAATCCAACTAAAACTGTCAGAGAAATAGCATAGAAAACGGTTCCATAAGCATGACCATCACCAACACCTTTCAAACGGAACTTCTTGATTGGAGAAGCTGGAGAAGTAAAATAAGTAAAAGGAATAAAGAACAAAGGACCAATTAAGGCAGTCCAAACGTTTGAGAAGAAAAAGGGAAAAACAAGAATAACATTTCCTACAGATAAATGAACAATTTTCCTTGAAGTACTCCCTTGAACAATGTCTTTTCTCCGTAAAATCTCAGCAATAGTTAATGTGGTAAGAACAAAAATAAGTAACGATATGATGCCTATTAGATCCATAAGGGTAAAAGTAAACTCTGTTCTCATTTTGAATGCTCCAAGGAGGTTTTGCTAGGTAGATTAAAGAATTCCAATACTACTTCAAAGAAAAACAAGTAAGATAAAAGTTTACTGCTTATTTAACTTACTTTCTCCTCATGGTTCTATAGTTAATTTTTCAATTACTCCCTTTTGCATCATCCCATCACAACGAGGAAGATAGAATTGATCACATTCTCTGCAAATCTTCTCATTTCTTTTGCTTCGCAATCTCGTAAAATACATTTTACTCACCATATAGATTAATATCGTTATCATCATAATTGTGAAAGCCCAGATATTGAACCCACTAACAAGCTCAACAACTGTTAGGATTATTGTTACAAACATGCTTACCATAGCAATGCCAAGTAAAAATCTGCAGAAGTCCTTTAAAATACGTGGAGGGTTGATTAACACACTTAATGGTGTAAAAATATAGAGTATATTTGTAGTAATAAATGCTATCCAGAAATTAATATTTAGAACAAAAATGGAGATGGGGGCAAGGATTATGCCTACAATAAAGCCAATATAGAGATTAACACAGCCCTTGCATACTTTGTGGCCTTTGATGTGATAAACATGATTGGTAAATCTATCACACAATGGATGGTGTGCTAATCGATATGGATAAAGAGCCCATTTTCGTTTCATTTGTCCCTTCTTTTCTTGTTTCAAAAGCTTAGCCTGCCAAATACAACTCAGAGTTTTATAGTGTAAGACTCACAAATTAAATAATACATTATTCCATTCTATTTGAAGTTTACTTTTTTATAATTTCATTATAAACCTTCAACAATTTCTTACCTACAATTGAATGATCATAGTTCTTAAGAGCGTGTTGTTGTGATTTGAAAGCAATCTGTTGGCTCTTCTCTTTGTTACTAATGATTTTGATTATTTTTTCAACAAGAACCTTCTCTTTGTCTGTAGGATACAACCACCCACACTTTGTAGGTAACATCTCATTCATTGGAGGTTTATCAGCTGCAACAATTGGTAAACCTGAGGCTAAAGCTTCAATTATAGAAATTCCAAAACTTCCTTCTTTCCCAGGATATAGAAGTATGTCACTTATATGATATGCGAGTAGTAACTCATCCTCATTTATGTAACCTGTCAGACAAACATAATCATCTATATTATAGTTGATAATTTTCTCTTTAAGTTTCTGCAATAATGGTCCTTCACCAACTATTAGAAAATGGGTTTTCGAATGTTGTTTTATGATATCTGGAAAGTAATCAACAGCTTCAAGTTGCTGTTTTCTTGCAATGAAAGGTCCCTGTAATAAGATATTTACCTTACTAGTATCTATATCATATTTGTCAATAAAAGCTTCTTTATCCTCTATCTTAGGTATTTGTGAATATCTTTTGCAATTTAAGGAAGTTTGAACGATTTTTACTTTTTCTTTTGCTTCATTTGGCATACGTTTGATTTTGTCCAGTAATGAAAGGGAATGTGTAACTATGTAATCACATTGTTTTACAGTTCTCCTCAAGAGTCTAGAATATGGGCCTTTAACAAATAACCTCGATTTTAGATTACCTGTAGTTACAGCACCGTGAACAGATATTATTAATGGGACATGTAGTCTTTTCTTTCGTTTAGCTTTTGCAAAGAAATATGCAGATATTTCAGTTGAATGAATTAAGGAAAATTTTGTATCAACACTGAGTTCTTCAAAAATCTCGTAAGCTAACTTAGAAAACTTACGATGATTTCGAGCGTAAAAATGGGTTTGAGTGCTATAAGCTCCCTTTGCAGAAATCTGTGGAGGGAGATA
>JAUWPI010000090.1 GCA_030611665.1 Candidatus Heimdallarchaeota archaeon
CCTGGAATTCCTTATCAAAGTAGTTGAGAAGGAGAAATATGAGAGGGTAAGAATTAAAGCTATTCTTATTTTGAAGGATACAAAGAAGAAAGAAATTGCACAAAAGCTAATGGAGTTTTATGCGTACGAAAGAGAAAATAGCGTTAAACTTGTGTTGGTTGAAGCAATCGGTGATATGTCTTCTCCAAAAATAGAAGATTTTCTGATTAGAATATCAAAAGAAGATGAAAATGATATTGTCCGATCAATGACAATTCGTAAATTACATGATCGAGGAAAACTAAAAAAAGACAAAATAAGAAGCTTACTACTTGAAATAATACAGAATGATAAAGATGTTTCCCCAATTCAAATGTCACTGAACATTATCACTAATTACGCTAACTCAGAATCTTTTGAAACACTAAAACGTGTATATAGAAGAGAAACAAAAAATAAATTGAGACAGCTAATTTATCAGACAATGAGTAAGATAGCGGAAACCCTTGATGAGGACTTAGGTATCAAAGAACCAATATTAGAGGTTGTAAGAGAAGAATCAGGGAAAGATCAAAAGAAGAAACGAAGAAGAAGGAAAACCACGAAAAAAGATAAGGATGAGGAACATTTATTCTTCTAACCAATCTTAAATTCATCTTTTTTTCACCTTTACTTCATTTTTATTAATGCAAAAATACATATAAGTAGCATGAGAATTTGGACATAACACTATGTTCTGCTGATTATTATGGTTAAAACAGTTAATATTTCGGAAGATGAACTTGAATTTATTAACCAATTTCTATTATCTCTTGAAGCTGTAGTAAATGAAGAAAGGCAATGGGAAATTGAAACATTGCTTGAGGGAGATGGTTTAGAAGGTGTGATTCAAGTTTTCCTTAGTATGATTATAGCAAATTTCCAAAATACAATGGCAAAGTTTAGAGTTTATCCCCGTTTCATCAAAAAACTTGAAGACGGTAGAATCCTTATTCATAGTTCAACTAGGACCTCTCCACTTGAAAGCATGGATATAACCTGGACTCTAAAACATCCAAAAAATGAATTTCAAAAATTTGTGCTCTCTAGAATTAACACCATGACTGTGCCAATATATGAGGAAACCCGAGGAGAAAGAACGGAGATTCCAAGGTTAGATGAAAAATGGAAAGGATTTATGTCAGCAGTAAGAAAAGTCGATCTTATAAATAAAATGTATATGAAAGCAAAAGTGGACAGTGGAAAACAAAAAGCCAGAATATTGTTTAATGATAAAACAGAGTTTCTCGAAGAGGTTGATACTTTGTTTGGTTTTCTTGAGGGACCCTTCAAATATATCTCCTATATAGCAGTTATGGGAGCAAATGTAGACGGGTGGAAAGGAGTAATCATGAAAAAAAATGCCGATTATGAGGTTATTTTTGATGGATTTAGAGAACTTGAAGCATTAGAATCATTGACAACAGCTAAGAAAATGACTGAAAAGGAGTACATTGATTTAATCAATTATCGGTGGAAAGAAAGAACCAAAAGTAGTGGTATCAAAATAGAAATTGAAGTACAGAAGGATATACAAAGGATTATTTTTAGAATCAAGAAAACACCTGCAAAGAAGAAAAGTAAAAAGAAGTTTGTAAAAGGAGAAAGAACAGTAAAGAAAAAATAATGCTCATTTATTTTCTGGTTTTTGTGCAACAACCCTGACATATCCGCGTTTATCTCCTGGTCGAACAATGCGTTCTTCTCTTGCTATTGAGTATATTTTTCCAACCCTTTAATGCTTGACGTAATTCCTTGAGCGTAATAAACCTTACAGGAGGTATTGTTTTGAAGTGGGGTTTAACATTTCCTCCATAAAGAAAATAACCTCCAGGTTTGATTGCAGTCAAGAGTTCATACATTCGTGGAAGAGCTCGATCAAACAGATATTGTAAGCATTGAATAGCAGAAATGACATCATAACTTTCAGGTTTTAGAGGAAATTTATCCATATCTCCTTCTATAATGGTCATCATATTTGAAACATTCAATGCTTCTGCTCTTTTAATAGTCAAATCAATCGACGATTGTAAAATATCCAAAGCTGTGACTTGATACCCTAGTTGTGCAAGGTAACAAGCATCAACTCAATCACCTGTTGCTAATTAAAGTGCTGTCTTATCCTTGATTTCTTGACCTAGAATAAAGAATGAAAACTCTAAAACGGCATAGTGAACAAAGTGAGGAGGAAGCTCGTTTAACTTCCCAACTTCCAGATTCTTATTGTAAAGTTTATCCCAACCCTGCATGTATTTATCAGGTATAGTTGTAGAGTACTGTTTTTCCATAATTATCAAGCCTAATATGCGTAAAGCTGTCTTGCTTTACGTCCGTATTAAAGTCTCTGTGATCTAGAAAAGATTATGTTAAATCTGTGACATTTCTATTGTCCTTACCACAGTTCAAGCAAACATTGCTACCACTTTTCATGGTCTCCCCACAAAATCCACAAGTTATATCCTCTTTCTTTGTTATATCAGTAAACACATGTCTTACTCCAACAATAACTAATCCAATAGCAAAAATTGCGAGAATAGAAATATCCGCGATTACCAGTATGAAAAATGCTGTATCTTCTAAGTTATAACGCCCAACAAATAGCATTATTAAAATTGCTATTGACATTATGACTGTTACTGTTAGTAAAAATCTCATTAATGGCTTTGTTTGTTCCCAGATAACTAGCATTATCCTTTGGAATCTATCAGAGGACATGTTAGTGGTACTGAATGTAATCATTGTAATAAATCTTGCCAACTAGTGAAAGAATTCCAGTTTAGAAATTAATACAATAACTTTAATTATTAGTTTATTCAATGATTTGACATATTAAAGATAGACTTTAACCAAATTATTGGGGAGTAAAAAATTTGAGATCAAGATTATTATTATTTGTGAGTTGTTCTGTGTTCATATCAATTTTTATTGTATCTGGAGCTGGTTTAGCAAGAGACCTTGATGATGATAGTACAGTTACCTTGGATGCTTATGGGTTTGAAATGTCATATATTTATACAGACATATACATCCTTGAAGATGGTTCCATAGATATCTACTATGAAATGGAATTTAACTGTCTAAGTGGTTATCAACCAATAGATGTTATTGATGTTGGTTTTCCGAATGATCATTACCAATTATCTTCTGTTACAGCAAAATTAAATGGAACAGAAATAGATAGTTCAAGGATTAAGAAAAGTGAATATGTTGAGATTGCAGCTGAGATCTGGCTTACAGATGTTGGATATATTTATCCCGGTGAATCTGCAGTTTTTGAGGTATACTGCCATAATCCTGCGATGGTTTATCCTGATAGTGAGGATGGTTTTGCCTCATGTGTATTTGTGCAAACTTGGTTTGGTGGGGTTTCCGGTGTTTATACGTCTGGAAATACTGCAAAGCGTGTAAGATATCATTTTCCTGATGCGTTGACTGATATAAATGAAGCAGTAGTAAGAGAAACTACTTCTAGTTATGTGAATGCTGAATTAAGTGATGCTAGTATTAATGTTCCTGGGCTCTATATTGAATTCAATGACATAGGCAATCCATATGACGGATATATGTCTGCTGTTGCTCTCCCAGAAGAATATGTAAAAGTACATAGTGTTTTTTGGAGTTTGACAGTTTACAATAACAGAAGTGTAATCATTTTTTTTGCAATTGTTCTTGCACTCATAATTTTTTACATACTTCGAAAAAGAAGGAAGAGCAAGGAATATCTCCCACCAATTGTCACAACTCTAGGTGGTGGGGTGAAAAAGGATCTCACTCCCTCTCAAGTTGCCATTCTTATGCAAAGACCTCTAACGCAGGTAGCAACGTTAATACTGTTTGAAATGATGAAACTGGGTTATCTAGAAATTAGAACAACTAAACCAGCCTTAAGATTCGATGTATCAGTTTCTACAACTGTAATTAACCAATTACAGAAATATCAACAACAGATGATTGCGGGTATTAAGAAGAGAAACAAGGAAGATATTAAGTGGGCAAAAGGTGCTAGTTCTGGCACTATTCCGCGAGAACCTGTTCACCAGACAGATCTGAAGAAGGCACTTATCACTCGTATTAAAGGTGTATCTAAAAAGATGAAAGGTTACTCTGTCAGAAGAACAAGGAAACATTATGAAGAAATAATTGATCGTGCTTGGGAAGAGATGAAGAAAACATCACCCGAATTAAAAGATGCTTTTCTCTGGATAATGGTTGATGATAATTATGAAGAGAGATTAGATAGACGAGGTGGTAGTTATTACTATCCACACTGGTATGTCCGAAATTACTACTTCTATACTGGTCGTACATACTCTAGTCGCCCTTCAAGATCCTTCTTTAGAATTCAATCACATGCAGGATCAACACATGTTGCTCCAATTAATAGCCTATCTTCAGGAATAATTTCGAAACCGCAGACTTTTACAAAAGATTTGCAAAGAGTTACTCGCCCAGCACCTACAAGAAGTAGTGGAGGTAGAAGTGGTGGTGGCGGTGGTGGAGGATGTGCCTGTGCTTGCGCTTGCGCTTGTGCTGGAGGTGGAAGATAATGTCAAAAGAAAAAATGTCCCATATAAGAAATTTAGATACATTTACAAGAATGCATCTAAGGAAAGAAAAAAAGGGTAACAGTTTACTCTTAGTTAATGCAACTAGGATTTTTCATCTCAACAGAACTGCTACTGATTTTGCTTCCTGTATAATAGCAGGTAAATCTAATGAAGAAATTGTTGCTGAAATTAAACGAAAATATACAAAAGTAAATGAAATCCAATTGATGAACGATTTAGTAGATTTCAAGACATCAATCATGGATTTGTTAGAAAAACCAGACATTGATCCTGTGCAGCATTTATCTCAGGACATCAGTTCTTTACTCGAAACTCCTTTCTCGGCTCCTTTACGTATGGACTTAGCCTTAACCTACAGATGCAATAACAAATGTACTAAATGTTATGTCGAACATAAAAGAGAAATTGTTGAATTAACAACAGACGAATGGAAGCAAGTATTAGACAATTTGTGGAAAATTGGTATTCCACATGTTACTTTTACTGGTGGGGAACCTACATTAAGAAAGGATTTACCAGAGTTGGTTGAATATGCTGAAGATTTGGGAATTATCACTGGTATAATCTCAAATGGTAGAATGTTTAAGGATAAGGATTTTGTAGACAAACTAGTTATCGCTGGAATTGATCACTTCCAAATCACAATCGAGAGTCATGATGAGAAGCTTCATGATGAACTTTGTGGTTTCAAAGGAGCTTGGAAGGAAACTGTTCAAGGAATAAAAAACATCGTCCATACTCCAGTGTATATCTTAACAAATACAACCTTAACTCCTTATAATATAAAGGACGTTGAGAAAACAATTGATTTCCTCGATTCTCTAGGAATTGATCATTTTGCTGCAAATGGAATCATCAAATCTGGAGGCGGAAAAGATGAAAACTTCTCACTCTCTGTCGAAACTCTAGATGATGTCATTAGCAGGATAATGAAGAAAGCAGAAGAAAAAGAAATGAGTTTCCTCTGGTACAGTCCAACAAGATATTGTGATTTTAATCCAATTGAGAAAGGACTAGGATTAAAACAATGCACAGCAGCACATATTGCAATGGCAATAGAACCTGATGGTATGGTTCTCCCTTGTCAAAGTTATTTTGAGCCTTTAGGTAATATCTTGAACACAAAATGGAAAAAGATATGGAATAACAAACTTGCTAAGAGACTCAGAAACATGAAATATTTACCTGATGAATGCACTGAATGTCCTGAAATGGAAATCTGTGGAGGGGGATGTCCTCTCAATTATAATGCTCCAACTACCGTGTGTAAGGAAACTTTCTCATAGCATTGAAATGTGTGTCTCAAATGAATGAAAAATCAAGAGTTAATTGGGATCCAGAAATAGAAGCGCAGTTTGAACGACAAGCATCTTGGACCCTTTCTTTTCGCAACCAAATCTACAGAAAAATAGATTTAACCAAAGCAAAAAATATCTTAGAAATTGGTTGTGGTATGGGAACAATAACTAAAGAACTAAGAGATCGAACATCAGCTAAGATAACAGCTATCGATATAGATGAAAGAATGATTGAAGTAGCAAAGCAGAGGGTTGGAAACGTAGAATTTCTTGTGGAGAATGTTGAAAACCTTCCTTTGAAAGATAACAAATTCGACGTCGTACTTTTTCAATATCTTTTGTTGTGGGTAAAAAATCCAATTAAAGCAATGAATGAAATCTACAGAGTATGTAAAAAACAAGGCTATGTAGTAGCTCTAGCTGAACCTGATTATGGGGGGTGGGTAGAGTACCCTGAGTTGAAACTTGGTACAAAGCATATTGAATATCTAAGAGATGAAGGTGCTGATCCTTTAGCTGGAAGAAAAACACTTTCCTATTTTGAAACTGCTGGGCTAGAAACTGAAATTTCTGTGATAGCTCAAACCTGGAACAAAGAATCTTTAATTAATAACATAGAAGAAGAATGGAAGAGAGTATTGGAAGCAAATCTGATAACAGATACAGAGTTTAAACAAGTCATAGAAAAAGAGAAAACGTTGATTGAGCAGAATAGAAGGATGATTTTTATACCAGTATTTACAGCAATAGGAAAGAAAAACAAATAAAATAAGAGAGTGGTCGGGCCTCCGTGATTTGAACACGGGACCGCTCGGTTACCACCGGCTGACGCCTTGATCATTGTTCACAAGGGTGTCTTTGACTACAGCCGAGAGCTCTAAGCCACTGAGCTAAGGCCCGATTTTTATTAGTGTATGAGTATTTACCCTTACACCTAATCTCTTTCAAGTGCTTTTCTTCTTAAATTTTTCTTTTCTCTCTTCATTTATTTCTACTACTTTTTCGAATGAAAATTTAATGGAACTTTCTAATTTCCCCCATTTCTATAAATTTAAAAACAATCATTTCCCCTAATAATTTGGATTAATATGAGTGAATCGAATGTTCAATATTTTAAACTTCTAGAGAAAAAACACGATGTAGAAGAAGATATTTTCAAAAAACTGGGTGATTTGCAAGATTTGAAGAAAAAAATTGCCGAACAAATGAAAAAGAAAGCTCGAGATAGTAGAGAGCGAGAGGAACATCTGTTAAAGAAAATTGATTTTGAACAGCAAGGACTGATAGATAAATCTTTCAAATCTGAAGTTGCAACAAAGAAGAAAGAAGCACACATTGCCGAAAAAGAATATAAAATACGAGAGTTTGAGAGAAGAATCAAAAAGGTCGAAGATGAAATAGATAAACTAGAGCAAGAATTGAATGAAGTAGAAAGTGATATTACAGCTCATCAGTCTGGTCAGCCATCTCAACCAAAGGAATCCTACCCACTTGAACCTACTGTTCTTGAAGACGATTAGAATTTTCCTTTTTCCTTTCTTTTGTTACTAAACTCTATTTTGTAAAATTTTGTTCTTCCAAGAAATTTATTTATAGATGTAGTTCCAATAACTTAGGTGAGTACATATGGATTTATATGGAACAGCTGATTGGAAAACAGAAAAACATGTACCTGTTATTGAAGTAGATGATTTTGTTAAGAGTGGAGAAAAAACTTCTGTTACTGTTAGTGTAGGGAAAGAGATCTCTCACCCTAACAAAACAGAACACCACATTTCATGGATAAAATTAATGTTTTGGCCTGAAGGTGAAAAATACCCTTATCAAATAGGATTAGCTAATTTTGATGCGCACGGTGCTTCAATAAAGGGACCTGACACTAGTGGAGTTTATTCTGAACCCTTTGCAGTTTTTCAGCTAAAAACTGAAAAGCCAGGAAAACTTATAGCTACTTCTTTCTGTAACATACATGGTTTTTGGAAATTTGAAAAAGAAATAAAAGTTGAATAAGCTTCCATTTTTTCTTTCTATTTTTTTCTCTGTTATTCTTCATTAAACACTTCTTTGATTTTCATTGGCATTTTTTCAACTGATTCGTATTCTCTCTTCACTTTATCATATGATTTACCTTCAACCTTACGTTTTCTGAATTTGAGAGGATTATAATATACTAATATGAACAAAGCTATTGCTGCTCCAGTTGCAACAATACCAACTAAAACCTTTCCAAATGTTGTTAATACTGGTGCATCATAGAGGATAACAAGCACATTACAATCACTTGTTAATGATAAATCTGTAACTAGCCAGCTCATCCCATCATCAACTTTAACTGACACTTTGCCATTTCTTGAATAACTTATAGGATCAAGATACGTTGCCCAATCTGATTCAGTTGTTGGATTCTTGTATGAAAACCAGATACTACCAGGTGTGTCAATATTTTCAACAATAAAGAAAAGTTCATAGTATTTTGATTTAATAGTGCTTATTGGTAATATTGCTCTATAAGATTCTTCTACAGAATTAAAACTCCAACAGTAGAGATCATCTTTGTATGAATATCCCTCAGTGTTTGAGTTGAATGAAATTGGAAAAGAATCTTGCTCTAAACTGATTTCTATACTTTCGTCATTTGGGTTAGTCAATGTAACTGTATATTGACCTTCCTTAATGAATGCTAAGTATAAATCTTGTGAATAATTGTATCTTGAGGATAAAATCAAATCACTCAAATTTTTAACCTCAACATGAAACTTCTTTCCTTCAAAGTTTTCAAATTCTAAAATAACTACTCTCTCTGACGATTCTTCGTAAGTAAGTATTATACTATCTCGAGCTTCAATTGTGTAGTTTTTTGCTGCAACTACTATGCCAGTTGAATAATAAAAATTGAAACATAATAATATTAGCATAAGCGAATATTTCTTTCTCCCCATATGAATCAGTATAGTAAGCCATTTTTCAACTATAAAAAGTGATTCAAAAGATTTTACTTCTGTACATCAATTTTATTCTCTTTTCTTGGTAGATTAGAGTTGAATGCATCAAAAATTGAACCAATATATGCTCCTATTAAAGCACCCACAAATGCCGCAATCAAAGGTGCCCACCAATAAGTTATCAAATCAATTTGTTTCGCTGTCCAAGGGGTGATGATCATAAAAATAATAGATAATATGGCTGAAAACAATAGCTTGAATGTCATTTTATCTCCCTTTTCGGATGTGTCTTTTCTTTTGTTTTCATCTAATCCTAGTTCATATAACTCGAGACCTATCTCAAATTCAACCTCCTCGTATCCCTCTAGATAATCAGTATCCTCTTCATCATCTATCATTTCAGATACATATGATGCTTGATAATTTTCTTTTCTCATCTATCGAACCTCAACTATTTATATATACAAAAAGGAAACAAATACTTTTTGGTAATCAAGGGTTCACTTTTTTACTGCAGACAATCTTTATTTAAGTTGCATTTTATAGTAATTTATGAATAAAACAGTTCAAAAGAAAGGTGGAGAGTTCCCCCGTCCAGGTTCAGTGGAGCATAATTTCCTGTTTGGTGATAAGATTCAGCAGCAAAAATCACTAAAACGTTGGAAGCGCCTTAACAAATATGTCACTATCCCCCTCTATAAATTGGGTATATTTCCCCTGTTTGGTTTTGGAAAGATATTTCTTTTACTCTACACAAAGGGGCGAAAAACAGGAAAAATGAGGACAACTCCTCTTGAATATAGAAGAAAAGACGGAGAGGTTTATGTTGTAGCAGGAAGAGGAGGGAAAGCTCATTGGTTCAATAACCTAACAGCTAATCCAGATGATGTGGAAGTGAAAATAGGTTTTCATAAATTCCCAGCAAAGTATGAGCTAGTTGAGGATGTAGAAACAAAGAACCAATTTTTCATATGGTATGTAACAAAATTCCCCCGCGATGCTAAATTCCTTTTTGGATGGAACCCAAAGAAAGATGATCCAAATGAAGTTGACTTTACAACATTTTCTTCACTAATTAAACTATTGAAAATAATGAAGAAAAATAAGAGTTAGTTATAAGCTTAGCATTGGTCAATATTTTAACTAAAAAGAAATAAGATTATAAAATTTAGTTATCAATTTGTTCCCCTAAATTTCTTTAGAAACATTAACACAATAGATATAGCTATGATACTTATAATTGGTGCAAATGCAATACCTTCACTTACTGTTGGGTTCCAACCGGAAAGTTTTACCCACAACCACCAAATTGCGTAAGCTTTCAAGTTTCCATTCAGTGCATAACTATGTGCACAAACGCAATCATACCAATCAACACCTTCAGTATGTGTTGCTTGCCAATCTAGTGCCCAATTACCACTGTGAGTCGCATTGTACCAGCTACAGCTATCAGTAACATTTTTGTCCCCATAATAATTACCATCTGGGTCATAGGATTCGATATCAGCAAAATCAAACAATATTTTATTATTGTCTTTGCAATGATTTCTAATTTGTTCATTACTGAGCCAAACACTACCACCGATTCCCAAACCCTCAACATGACCAGTCATATAAACGAACATTACATCAGGAAAATCTGTTTCAAGTTGAGACATCGGACCTAGATAATGATCTATCGTGGTTTGATCTATATAATCATCAACTTGACCACACCACGACCACATTATCACATTACAATCAGCGTTTACTGGATCTTCTAAATAATTTCTTGTAGCTTCTGCCCAGTCCGCATAACCCAAATCTGCAGCTGAAGTGGCATAACTCGCCATTGCATCGTCATGAAGGAAAGTACTGTTATAGGAGTACAGCCCAACTGTGCCACCTATCCCTTCTTTAAAGGCAGCTAATGGTGCCATTCCACCTGGTATTTGAGAACCATGGGATGTATGCTCATAAGCAATATGAAGAGTGTTTTTGGCATGGATAATTGCTGATTCAGGTATTTGATTATAACGAATCATGTTTACAATTGTATGGTCAGCAATGATTGGTTGAGTTAAAGCAGCAGTTGGAGTTGTAATTCCCATATTACTCATTACTAAAATCACAATGAAAAATTGCAATAAAATGTATCGACGAATCTTTATTTTCATTTAATCCCCTATGATTATTAGTTATAGTATATATCACAAATATAACATTAAAAAGTTGTTTAAAAAAAAGATAATAACTCTAATTATTTATTATATCTTAGCGAACTCATCTGTTTATACTTAGAATTCTTCTTTTTCTGTAGCTATAGATGTTTCATCTTTTTTCTTTAGAAAATAATAGGTACATAAAATAATCCCTATACTAGCTAAAAACATTGTAGAATATGGCCACAGAAGTGTTGCGAAGGCAAGATATCCTGCTAAAACTGCAATTAGATAGATAATACCTAAAGGCACAAATGAGAACACTTTGTATAATAAAGCACTGTCATACTTGACCTTGGGTTCAATGAGATATGTTAATAGATATAATGCTGCAGAACCGAGCATTAGTAATTGAATTAATCCCATTAGTACATTTATCCCGGAGAACGGAAGTGCAGCTATAATGAATGACCAAATCATATAATAAATTGAAAATACGATTAGTAGTACCCACGATATTATGACACCAATTCCCCATGAATTTTTAGTAAATCTTTGAAATTCTTCTTTTAAAGTCATGTTTAATACGTGTTTACTTTAGGTAATTAAGCTTTCTGAAGCGTCAACCAAAAAAAAATGACCCCCTAAGCTTTGCTGGGGAAGACCATTTTAGCTAACTCATCAATCATATTCTTTGAACCTGCAGAAATTGTTTTTGATGTCTTTATTGCTCTATGTAAATCATTCCAAATAGATGTTGATGTTCCTATGATTCTGGTTAGAGCTTCTAACTTTTGCATAGCTGAATAGGTTTGTCCTTTGATTACATAACTAAAAAGAAATGGTTTTTTTGCTTTCACTAGTAAAGTGTATTTTTGATGTTTAATCCTTTCAATTGATCCCTCAGTTGCAAATGTTTCTTGACTGAATTTAATTATAGCTGCAAGAAATCCTCCTATTAATACACCGTAAACAACTGTGTGTTCAAATCTTACTCAATCTTACCAGAAGTGTTGTAGTGCGCTTTCGTTGAACTTTACGGGGGAGAGTGGGCTTTCTTTCACCTTCGGTACTTTTTCTACGAGTTTATATATGAAAGTGCGGA
>JAUWPI010000008.1 GCA_030611665.1 Candidatus Heimdallarchaeota archaeon
AAATAAAAAGATTTTTCATTATCTCTAAAATATCCTATGTATCCTGCAGGTCTTTCAGGTCCTACGCTAAAAATCATCATTTTTACTAAATCTTTAATTGAAGTAAGTTTAATAGCTGCTGGAGATTGTATCTTGTCTGTATCAACCATAATAATTCACCAAAAAATAAGAAAAGATTATGGAATTAGAATACTATCAGAATTGCCACTAGTAGTCCATAAATAGCTACTGCTTCAATAAGCACAATGAAGAGAAAAGCTTTTCCGAACAGATCAGGATTCTCAACAATAGCACCTATTGCTGCACTTCCCGCCATACCCATTCCTATTGCAGCTCCAACTCCTGCAATTCCAACTGCCATTGCTGCGCCAATTGGTTTTAAATAGTTATCAGAAGGGGGATCTTGTGCAAGAACACCTGTTGACATCAACATTATTGCTCCGGCAATACTAAAGATTATCACCGCTAATTTTGCTGTTTTTTTATTCAAAATCATAGATTATCACCTATTTTCATACTCTCTTTTACCTATCTGAATTTAAAAATTTCGAAAGGACCTTTATTCATCGATATAGAGTTTAAAACAATAGATATAATAACAACGAAAGCTTAAATAGGTATAACTCGAGAAATTAAACAGTGAGATAGATGTTCGGAAATTTTATGGGATGGCTATTAGGTTCGAAGAAAAATCCTCGTGACCACATAGTGAATCTAAGATTAACTGTTCGTCGATTAGAAAGAGCTCAAAGAAAGCTTGAACGTGACGAATCTAAGATGCAATTAAAAATGAAACAAAGTATCCAACGTGGAGATTTAGAGTCTGCAAGATTGTTTGCAACAGATATTGTTCGAAACCAACGTTGGGAGTTTGGTTATCAAAAATTAGTGTCTAGAATAAACGGTTTAATTTTCAAACTCGAACGTGCAGATACCGCTGCCAGCATGGCTGCAGAAATGCACGGTGTAGCGTCCGCTCTTCGAGCAGCTAATGAACAGCTACAAATACCTGATTTAGACCGAGTAATCCAGGATATGGCAGGTTCTATTGATGGGATTGAGGAATCTACTGGTACAATGGAGGATGGTATAGATGATTTATTGATTGCAGATACTGATCCAGCTGAAGTAGATCGATTAATAGAAAAAACTGCTGTTGAATTAGGTGTCTCAACACAAGCAGGATTACCTTCTGTAGGTGTTGTTGAAACAGATGATTTAGAACAAGAAATCCAAAAGCTAAGAAAAAGAGAAGAAGATTAAATAGGTGATAAATAATGGTTAAAAATTGGCTCTTTGGCAAAAAACGGAAGGAAGACGCTGATGCTCTTTCAACACTTAAAGCACAAATGAATAGAATGGAACATGAGGCAAGAAATCTTGAAAGACAAGCAGATGAGCAGAAAATATTAGCTGCTAAAATGCTTCAAACCGGTAACAAAGCTGGAGCAAGATCTGCACTCAAAAGAAGAGCAGTCTTCATGAAACGTCTCAATTCTCTTCATAATACAATTATGAACCTTCAAGCTCAGATAGATAGTATACAAACAGCTACCTCAACTGCTGACACTGTTAAAGCAATGGAAGTAGGCACAAAAGTAGTTGGTGAGAAAATCAAACAGGTTTCACCAGAAAGAACAGAACGTGTTATGGATACAGTAATGGAGCAACGTGATCAGATTGAAATGATGACAGAAGCACTATCTGATCCAAGTTTATCTGAAGGAATTCTAGATTTTGAAGATGATGCTGCAATTGATGATCAATTGGCACAGCTAGAAGCTGAAATGGATCTTGGAACAACAACAAGTTTGCCAGATGTTTCTGGATTACCCGCAACACCAACTGGTGTTTCAAGTGAAAAAGAAGAAGATACATCAGATCTTGAAGAAGAGCTTGAATCGTTGAAGAAAAAAATGAGTGAAGATTAACATCTTCTTTTTTGTTTTTTATTTTTAAAGGAAAATATATGTGATTCAATTCAAAAACTTAACAGCTCATGGAGTTTTTGTTTTTGCATTGCGAATTTTCTTTCTTTCTTCTGCTATAGCTGGAGCAATAAATATGACACTTAACAATTGTTCAGTTAAAGCAATTATGCTTTCAGCTTCTTCGACATCAACTTCTGGGCTATCAGGATGTGCTGCATCGTTGCCAATCCATCGTGTGACAGTCGCCCATTCTTTTATGTCCGATGTTATTATTCCTTTTAGAGCTAATTCATTTATCTGTTTCAATAATTTTGCTCCTTTGGTTGCTCCTTTATCTATACAAGTATTTTGTAAAGCTCTTCTTGTCATTGTAGCACTAGCTCTATAGGCTTCTATACTAAAACATTGTTTAGCTTCATCGAAATCTCTCCTGATTTTTTCAGGAATCCTTTTATCACTTTTCTCTGGTAATGAAAGCGGATAATATTGGATTGTTTTTGTTCCACTTTGTCTAATTATCACAGGTCCCCTGCAATTTGGACAATATGACATGTTCCACTTTGATCCTGCTGGATAAGGGCTATTTAGCCATTCATATAAGTTCACAAGTTGAATATGAAGTGTACAGTGAGGGCATTTAATTTGGAACTTTCTGGTGCTCATGTTATATCTAACTAACGTACATGAGTTATGTATTTTAACATTACTAGATTTCTGATACTCACTCAGATAATAACTTATATTTTTCAAGCAAGATAAAATGAAATGTTCTATATTTGATAATAATTATATTAGATAGAACTCAAAAAAAACGCACGTTATGAAACTTGGTCGAACTTGCCAGAAGGCGCTGACCGTTGTTTAGGTTGGTCCCCTCACGTGCGATGAGGGGAAGTGATTATAAGGAAGGGAGACGCGTACCAGGAAGAGAAGCGATATTTCGAGCTGCATTGCTATGTGTATTAACTTTTTTACCACATCTAGTACAAGGAGCAAGATCATAATGCCCCCGACTACGAGCAAGTGTACCTCCGCAACCATAATGGATAGAACTAGTTTGGGCAGGAGAAACATATTCAAGATTAACAGGATAGCCCAATTCTTTTGAAGCTAACCAGACTGCTTTTTTATAAATGTGTAAACTATCCGGCATGGTGTAAATGGCTTTAGCCAATGCTCCTTTGGTACCAGTAGGGTCTACTGCGAGTTGTTCTATCTTCAAGGTCTTGCATCTTTTATTGATTATAACGGAAGCAAGGAATGGAGGAAGAAGGCGAAGAATTTCACGAAGAATTCTCATTCGTCGCATATAGACTCTGTTAAGCTCTCCTTTTAGTTTGCAGAAACCAAAGGTGTCTCGATTCTTACGCTTACAAATCAATCCTATATGGAGCTCAGGGAGAACCTTATCACTCAAGTGAGTATACTTTTCCGCTAAAAGTAACAGATTAACCGGAAGTTTAACTGGTGTGTTAAATGATACCATATGTTTACCTAGACGGTTGATATCTATGCCAAGAATGGATTGGTTTTTTCCTGAGATAAAGGGAAGGTAGCTGTGGATAAGGGTAGAAGAATGGAAACAACTCAGCGTTCCTTCTAAAATCACATCAATTCTAGGTTTATAACTAGGGGCGTGTCCACTGCTGACTTGAAAGAGCTTGATTTCTGCTCCATTGTTGAGATATTCTTGTATTTTATGTGGAAAAAGAATTTGAGCAGTGAGTTTTTTCTTCCCTTTTTGTGGAAAACCTAGTTCTGTCCATCCTTGCTTCTTGACTTGCATAGTTAATTCTTTTGCATTCCCTTGGCGGGTGATAATATAGTCTTTTTTCATCAATAATTTTATCGGTAATTTTCCTTTCTTCTTTTGTTTGAATGGTAGGGGAACAACTTTAGTTATAGATAATCCTTTTACTAACTGAGGGACACTCTGCATGAACTGGTCGAAGAGTGTGAAAACAATTATCTGCCTCACAGCAGAGAAAAGTTTTCGGGTAGGTTTACATATGGTAATTGCTAGTTGTTCAGAAAGCGTTTTGAGACTTTTCCACCGAGAGAGCTGGGGACTATTAATCCATGAGGTAAGAAAAGGGATAACGATTTGTTGTTCCTTCTTGAGCAACTGGAGTTTGGCTAAAAATGTTTGTTGTTTTTTAGTAAGTATGGATAAAGAAGTAAATTCATTGGTATAATAAAACAATGCATCATCGAGTGCTTGGAGTAGATTTTGTTGAGTTGTGGAAGGTAGAACATTGTTGAACTGCAGATTATTTGGAATATAAGTTGTTTTTTGTTTCTTTCTCCAGAATGAGTCAGATAGCATCCTAGAGCTAGTTAAAAGATTAATTACATATCTTCTCTTCAACTTCCAAAAGTTCCCTAAACTGCTTTCAGTATAGGGAGATCTACCAAAGATCATCCATTCAACCAGCTGTTGCGGATTCTTGGTGAGAAAATTCAATAATTTTTGTACTTTCTTTTCTTTGTCTCTTTTACTTTTGAGAGCTATATGTAGCCAATGGAAGGAGCTTTCTGCAATATTGGGGCTCTTTCCTACCTCTTTACATAGCTTACGGGTGAAGAACCCTTCCTTAGGGTTGGCATGATACAATGTTTCAGCTTTTCTTACTATTTGTGGAGATAGAAGCGCGAGTTGTTGCTCTTCTAATGCTCTTATTCTTTGATTAATTTCTTCTCGTTGGTATTGGTCTACACATTTTAGTGGTACCTCATAGCTCCTCATCAATTTTTTTGATGTAGAAGCAGTAAATGGTTGTGATTTGCTAACTGTTTGTGTGACCAAAGTCTCTCACTAGGTATATTCCAAAAATGGTATTTAAACTAGTAGAACTTTTTTTTCTTGTTTGAGGATTCTTCATGTAAGGTTGATAGTGTTTTGAGAATCGCGAACTGATTTAGTCTTATCTCTTCAAAAATGTAAAGCACCATAATCAAAATTATAGTAGCAAAATCATATCATCTTTTGTATATTTATGAATGCTCTATGTTATTTTTGACATTTCTTCTAAGGGTATTCCCCTCCAATTGTTGTATTTGACTATGTAGTGTATTGACTTGAAGAGCGCTTCTGTACCACTAATTTGAAAAAATCATTTAGCAAGATTTATCAAGTATTGAAGAACTATTAACATACGGTTGTGACTTACGTGTCAGCACAAGGCTTAATTGATCATGCTAGAGAATTTGCTTTAAAAGCATATAATTTTGACAAAGAAAAAAACTATAGTGAAGCTATTCCTTATTACTTAGATGCAGCTGAAGCTTTAATGAAAGCTATTAGATTCGAGCGTAACCCTCAAATTGCTCGAACGTTGAAGAAGAAAGCGGAGATGTATTTAGCTCGTTCAAAAGAATTGCGAGAATTACTTAAGAAACGAAAGGAGAAGAAGTCAACTGCTGGAGATGATGTTGAGGATGATAAATTATCAGGAGCTATTTCTGATATTATCGTTACAGAGAAACCTTCAGTCACCCTGAAAGACATTGCTGGGTTAGAAAATGCTAAACAGACATTAAGAGAAGCAATCGTTTTACCTTTAATGCGTCCAGATCTTTTTTCAGGAGCAAGAAGACCTTGGAAAGGAATTTTGTTGTTTGGTCCTCCCGGTTGTGGAAAAACTCTAATAGCAAAGGCAACTGCAGCTGAAGTAGAAGCTACTTTTTTCAATGTTAGTGCTTCCTCAATCATTTCCAAGTGGTTAGGAGAATCAGAAAAACTTGTTAAGACTTTATTCACTCTCGCTCGTGAAAAACAACCAAGTATTATCTTCATCGATGAAGTAGATACTTTAGCAGGAGCAAGAGGTGGAGAACATGATGCTATGCGTCGAGTTAAAACTGAATTATTAACTTCAATGGATGGTTTATCCAGTTCCGAAACAGATCGAATTGTTACAATAGGTGCAACAAACATGCCAAGTGCTATAGACGGCGCTTTTAGACGGAGATTTGAACGTCGTATTTACATACCTCTACCAGACCCTGATGCTAGAGAAGCAATCTTCGGATACAACACTAGAGGCATAGAAATTAGTCCCGATGTTGAATTTTCTATTTTAGCTGAAATAACTGATAGTTACTCTGGTGCTGATATTGCAATGGTGTGTAGAGAAGCAATAATGACTCCCATCAGAGAGTTGGACATGGCTGGAGCCATTACAGATACAACTATAAAAGCACGTTCAGTTACACAAGATGACTTTCTAGAGGCCATTGAAGCGATTAACCCTTCAGTTAGTGATTCTGAGGTAGATAGATACGACAAATGGAATGAAGAATTCGGTAGTGCTTAGAACTAGAGGTTTAACTTATGTCTACCCTTGAAAAGAAAAAAGATGACGAAGAACATACTGAAAAATTAGATGTTAAGAAACTCTTGAAAGAAAAAGAAATTTCCGATGAGAAACTTAAGCTAATTGAAGCAAGTATCAAGGGGTTGGAAATCACTGAAGAAGACCTAAAAGCTACTATGCCTGTTGTTAAGGCTATTACAAAAGTAGATCTTTCAAAAGAACAAAGAGCGTTTATAGAAGTTGAGTTTGAGGATAGTCTACCAAAATGGGTAAAAGCCCCATGGATGTATATTAAACCAAAGAAAGAATCACAAGTTGAATCCTGGCTTGAAAGCTGGTCCGCAATAGTTCTTGACTATAGTCGTATTTTTGTGATTCATATCATAAACATTAATGAAATTCGAAATGTTCATCCATTTAATAATACTATAAACAATAAGAAGATGTCTTTGAAACAAGTTCGAGAGGTTATAGATCATCTTGTTAAGCAGAGTGTAGCTCAATGGCTAGATGAAAAAACAAAAACACGAGCTCGTATTTATTGGAAAACAAATGAAGAATGGGCAGATAATTTATTAGATTTCATGATTGAAACAGGTAGAGTGGTAGAGATACACTCACTTTTTGATCTTTCACAACTTCAACAAGAATGGAGCGATTTACCAGCTGATGATTTAATAATAGTTTGCGAAATGCTGGTTGAAAACAAAGTAGCAAAATGGTTGAATAAAGAAAAAACGATCATTCAATTTGAAGCTGATAAAGTTTTTTAAAAAATTACATTCCCAGTAACCCTGGAAACCAATATTTGGTTCCTTCGGAATAACTTCTATCTACTCTTGCAATAGCGTGCTCTTCAAAGAATGTTAAACATCTATCAATTCTTTCTTCTGACCAGTCAGTTTTCATCAGAAGATTTTCTTTCGTTACATACCCTGTTCTGGATGCATAGCTCAATATGATGTCATGATCTGGGCTGAATTCAACTGGAGTAAACTCTAAGATTTTGACACCAGATTCAAGGTTTTTGTATGGACTAATGAGTTTAGAATTGATAAGTTTCTCAATAGATCTATACATATCATCAATTGAAACCATTTTTCCTGGTCTGATCTTGTTTAATTGAGTAAATAATTCTCCTACTGACATGATTCCTCCATTATCTGGAGTCGAACTCTGACCTAATTCTAATATCTCATTTGCTAAGATATCGTAGAACCCTTTACCAGTTAATTTATCTTTGAGTGTAGGTGCTTCTTTCCAATCAAAACGACCAATTTCTGCAGGTAATCCTAATTCGTCTCGTAACCCTGCAAGTTTATCATAATATTCTTTATTCTCCGAGATTTTGTCACCATATTTTTTCTCGAATTTCTTCAACTGTTTCTTAATAACTTGAATATTGTCCATCATTTGCTGTAATTCTTGAATCATTAATTCAGCATCTTTTACTTGGAAAGCAGACTTTATCTTGATTTTTTTCTCTATGTCTCTTAAACCCACTTCAATCTCCAAATAGTAATTGTATAGCACTTATTTATAATTAGCTATTTATTCCCCTGTCTCATCGAGATAAAAAGGATTAACTTAAATGGACTTTTCTATGTGAATATTACCGGGTTTTTTATAAGAAAATAGTACTAAAAGAAAGATGACTAAAGTCTTGCGTGTGGAGTGCATAGAAGTGGACTATCACCCCAATTTGAGCATGCTGTGTCATCTGGTGAAAAATCTCTACAATCGAACAAATTTTCTTATAAAAGCTGAGTTGAAAAAAAAC
Organism: Candidatus Heimdallarchaeota archaeon; assembly: GCA_030611665.1. Taxonomy (GTDB): domain Archaea; phylum Asgardarchaeota; class Heimdallarchaeia; order Heimdallarchaeales; family Heimdallarchaeaceae; genus UBA460. Next base: position 8,028 of record JAUWPI010000008.1, read on the forward strand.
AAACTTTTGTTCTATTACGATCTTGACAAAGTGTTAAAGCACGAAGAATGTTACCGTGTCCTTCCTGCTCATGTTGCTCAACACATGCTCAAACTCCTCTGTGGGAATTGGAAGGGATATTTTAATGCGCTGAAGGAGTGGAAAAAAGATCCTTCATTGTTCTTCGCTATACCTCAATCTCCTAACTATAAAAGTAAGGATGGGGAAGTGGTAGCCATCTTTTCCAACCAGCAAGTAAGAATCGTTAATGGCTAGTTGGTTCTACCTAAGAAAGTGGGGTATTGTTACAAAACAAGACTGACAGAGCACGCAGAACTTAGAGAGGTTAGAATAATTCTTCGCAGACCAGGATATACGCTTGAGATAGTCTATAGAAAAAGTTTACCTAAACTCCGGAAAAAACATATCAGAAAAGGTGGAATAGATTTAGGGATGGATAACCTTGCAGCTTTTGTGGATAACCTCGGAGGTCAGCCGATTGTTATCAAAGATGCAGGGAAAGGAATAAAAAGTATAACACAGTATTATCTAAAAAAACAGAAAGCGTTACAAATACAGTATAGTCAACAGCAGAGAAAACAGCTGAAAGGAAAGCAAAGAGTAGTGTATGGGTATGCCTATCACAAACTCAAAGAGAAGTGGAGAAGGAAACTAAAGGATGGGATACACAAGTTAACCAGTTATTTGATTGACTTGTGTGTTGAACGTGGAATCCATGAAGTAGTGATTGGCTACAATAAGAAATGGAAACAGAATCTTCACTTCTGGAAAAAAGTTACCCAGATGTTTGTCACTATTCCTTTCCTGCGAATCATCAATCTTTTGAAGTATAAAGGAGCAGAACGAGGCATAAAAGTGGAAACCATTCCTGAAGAGTTCACCTCTAAAAGCAGTTTCCTCGATAACGAATTCCCCAAAGAACGACAGAAGTACAAGGGAAAAAGAATCAAACGAGGGTTGTTCCGTTCATCCCAAGGTTACCTCATTAATGCTGCATACAATATTTTAGTTAAAAGCGATTCGAAAGCCTTGCCTAAGCGCAATGTGAACGGGGTAGGAGGATATGTGATGTATCCACTCAGAGTGAGTATTGAACATATCAATTAATATGTCCTATACGATGACCTCTAAGAAACAATCTCAACTTCCTTGTTAAAAGACAACTCGGGACAACAACCCATCATATCTTCGCAAATCTGAATACTTTCAAAATATAAATAATCGGTAAAAACTAGAAGATACTTGGTAAAATTTGTATCCAATTCTTTATTTTCCCTGTTATCTGATTTACTTCTCGCGGGGAAAGGAATGCGGCAAGTTTATTCTTGTATTTCCTATAAAGAGATTTGTATACCTCTTTCATCTCGTCTCCCAATCTCTCCCCCCTTGGGTTGATTTTTCCAATTTCCAAAGTAATCTCCTCTATCTCTTCAAGGATGTAACCAACATCTATCTTAATCTCTATAAGATTGATTAATTCAAATAATGACTGTCTCATGTTGGTAAATTGTGCGTCTTTAGCGTTTTTTTCTAGCACGAAAATCACCCGGTTATATCTTGATGGACCTTAATGGAAAAGAATTGTAAGAAGAGAGGATAAGTCCTTCTTCGTTTTATTATAATTCTTTGAGAACTCGTCGAAAATCATTCAGCCATCTCGCTGCTTGGAATTCAAGTTTTTCACAATCTTCTTCCTTTATTACCTCTTCAGGTTTGTATTTACCAATAATTTTACGCCAATTATTGATATCTCCAATAACCCAATGGTCTTTAGGAATTGATGGAAATGTTTTGAGAATGTGTAGCATTTCATCCATATCTGCTAACAGTAAATCTGCTCTGGCTACCGAACGAAGTCTTGTTAAGTCGATCAACTCAATTGCAGAAGAAACATAATCCGCAGTTTTTGTGGGCATTTTCTTCAATGAGTCAAAGGGTATGGATACTGCATCAGCAGTTTCAACTCCTTCAGCTACACGGAGATGTCGAATACCTTTAGGATATTTATTATCTAGTTTCTCTTTTTTGATAAAGCTTTCAAGCTGGAACCCAACTTTTTCTAGTTGCATTCGTGATTTGAAAATACTTCTAATAAGAGAGCGCAATTGCTTTCTATATGCAATTTGATCTATTTCATTATTTTCATAGCTTATAGCAAGATTATCTAGTGTTACAATTGAAGCATAAAGGTTAGCTTCTAATTCGAGGTTTCTTTCATCTAGTTTTGACATACTACCACTCTTTTTGACATGATTATGCTGTTTTTCAGCTTTATAACCATTTTTAGAGTACCGTTTATACAATTTCAAGAAATCCACGGTTGTCATGTCCCCATCTTCAAATTTTTCTTGAAGTACTTCTAAAGTTTCTTGAATTGCATAGCTTTCAGCTTTAAGATTTTCCTCTAAGGAGATCGATATTTCTTTGTCTGATCTATCAACTTTGATACCACCTTCTTTTAGTAAAGAAGTTCTTTCTTTCTCAATTTTTCTGCCTATGTCATCAATCTTTGATTGATAATCCATAATTGTGTCTTCAATTTCCCGTTTTTCAGTCTCTATAATAGTTTCTTTTTTAGTTGCAACCATTTCAACTTGAGGAAGCTGTTTGACAGGGATGGTAGCTCTTTGTAATCCTATATATTTCTCCTTTTTCTTTGATCTCTTTGTTTTATATGGTTTAGCTGGAACACGGGTAAATAGCTGCTTTGTATCATTGATCACGTCATGAACATGATAACTTCTGTTCCATTCTGCTAGTATTTTAATGTTCAAGGTTCCATCATCATCAGTATTAGGATGATTCACTTTTGGTGTAATATCAACAAAAGGAGCTATATCGGGGAACCCATCTTGAATGAAAATATTTGCAAAGATAGGAATTTCAGTTCCTTCAATTGTGCCTACATAACCTTTCCAGTGTTTAAGATTACCTCTTACCGGTTCGAATCCTACTGCATTTTCATATATTAATTGCGTTTCATTTGCAAGGATGTAATCATCTGTAGATATTTGTCTCACCTTATTCTAGTTCTCTATATCAAATGATGACAATTAAACTTTAAAAAACATTGCATTCAATTTGTAGGTTTAAGCAAAAACCCGACTCATTCTGTTATCTGAAGGATAATTATTATCGGTTTTGCAAGATTATTATCTAGAACAAACACCGTTTCTTTACTTTTAGAGATAGAATCTTTGATTAATACATTGGAATCTAGTAACCTTCCCTTTATCATTAACTCTGGTTTTTTCAATCCATAAGTTAAGGCTAACCGAACTTCTAACTCTTTGACAGTTTCATCTGAATGAGCTACAAACTCTATCTGTTCAAGCTTATACAACTCTCCACAGGTAGGACATTCTTCAGATCGAACCAATTCCAAAATGGTAGTTGCATTATTTAACCCATCATAAAAGAGGTAGTTTTGAAGATGATTACCAACATTTAGAATCAGTTTCAAAGCTTCTTGGGCCATGATACCTCCAATGATTGACGATAATGTTGCAACAGCTGGAAGAGGAGGTTCCTTCTCTATTTCTCCTCTATCTTTTTTCCTTTCCTCACCAAAAGGAGTACAGGCTTGAGCTAATTCTTCTTCAGGAACCAAAGGTTGGCACTCAAAACACGCCGTTTCGTAAGGAATGATAACTTGAGCATTTCCTAAAAAAGCAAACATGCCACCTGTAACTAATGGTTTTTTCACTCTGACAGCCATTGAATTGATCCATCTACGTCCAAGAAATGTATCTAAACAAGAAACTATTACATCTGCCTCTTCATATACAGATACAGAAACCTTTTCCATCTTCTTATGATAGAATTCAATGTTTACTGTTGGATTTACTTCCTTCAATCTTTTTGCAGCAGTTTCTGATTTAGAGCTTCCTACATCACTGTCACGATATAATAGTTGTCTGTTGAGATTGGATGTTTCAATTGTGTCAAAATCGATTATGATTAATTTACCAATTCCTGATGAAACAAGAATGGTTCCTACATAACTGCCAATTGCGCCAACTCCAATAAGAACTATTGTGCTATCAGAAAGAGTATCTTGATTCCATCCTGGTATCAACTGCTGTCTAGAGTAACGATTATCATATGTCATCAAATCACAAGCCAACGATATGATACTATTAGTTTCTGATATATGTTTCTTTTTGAACAGCTAAAAACAGTAGTGAAAACTCAGAAAATTGAGTTTTCAAATAAAAATACAAATGTAAACTGTAAAATCAAAAGAAGAAAGGGATTTAGATATGAATTAATAACCGCCTTTAGTTCTGGCAATTAGATAGCATTTGTCTCCATCCATCATACCAGTTTGCTTCAAAATTTCGCTATCATCAAGCTGTTTTCCATGGAAAACGATAATCACAGTATTAGCTGGAATCTTTTTCTTTTTAGAGACTTCTCTCTTTAATTGTGCAACTGTTGATTGTGAATCCACATCCAGCTCCAATGACCCTCCACCTATAGCGGTAACAACGCTGATTCTCATTTTATTTTCACCTATACTTTTCTAATTTCATTATTGACTTATTCATTATTAAAGCTTGTCAAATGATTTGCATTTATTATATACTTTACTCCACACGAATATAACAGTAATTTGTTAGAAATTTCAATAGATAACACATGCTGATATTCTCTATGTATTATGACAGCTTAACTATGAGATTATGATTCTCAAGATAGGCAGACTGATTAGAGACTAATTATTTCTGCCTAAAACAAAGCAAAAAGCACGAAAGGGGTGCCCAAATGATTTATGATGTTGTTAACCAAATCTGTGAGGAAATAGACACAGACATTACTCCATTTTATAATTCAATTGAAATTAAAGGAGATAGAATTCTATTGTTTAGGGATAAAATTGTACAAGAAGTAGAAACTAAGAAAACAGTTAGCTATAATGAACTTGTTATTCCTGTTCAACCTAGTATAAATGATTCAAACAAAGATATTGATGAAGTGATACAAAGATTAAGAGAGCATTATAAAGAAAAACTAGTCATATTTTACAAGAGTTCCGAAAGGAGAAAATAGAAATAGTTTTCAATCTACTGTTCTCTCTTTCTCTCCCTTTCTTTTAATAGTGATTGATGGAGGTATGCCCTCGATTTCTCTTTCAAGTTTCTTTATCCCTAATCTAGTGATTTGTTTGCCTTCCATATAACCTATTTTTACCATATATAGTAGATTTTTGAAAATAGTTTCAGCGGTCATTTTTTTGTTATGTTTTTCATAGAGACTGAACCAATAATTATATGCTTCTGGAACTAAAAAAAACTTCATCAGAGCTAGTTTATCTTTCTCTTCAACACTAGCTGGAGCTTGCTCAGATTTTTTTAGTTCTTCCATCCTCTGTTTTCTCAGATTAGCAATTTCAAGAAGCTCTTGAGCCTTTTTTTTCCGGATTTTGTCTAACTCATTGTCCGTAGTCATAAATTTCTCCGCAGATTTAATGAAAAAAGATAGTTATTAAGTGTATTTTTGCACAACACCTAAATGACTTCAAATTTGGTCAATGATCATTATTCTTAGGAAAAAATGTTTATTGTCAAATATTTACCATGAATTGTTCTGGAGATTCTCTCTAGAAAATTGCTATATTACTTTGCCAACAAACCAGAGTAGAAATGCAATAACCATAAACAATGATGCACTCTTAAATATAAGTTTAGAAATTTTCTCAGTTGGTTTAATGAGGTTCACAATTGATAGACCAATCATAATAACCCCAACAAAAATAACTATTACATTGATTACAATGTTAATGTCAAGAAGTATACTGATAGCAATAGCTGTGAACGAACTAATGAGTGAGGATATTGTAATAACTATAATTGTCTCCTTTTTGCTTCTCACTACAGGCCACATTGGTACTTCTGCATTTTTGTAACCTTCCAATGTTTTTGGTATTAGTGCAAGTGTAAGAATGTGCAAAGGTGGTCTGTAAGCGGCAAGAGGTTCAGTTATTCTTGGAATACGAGCATATGTCAAAGCGTCATATAGGATGTTAGCTGTTCCTCTATGGTCCGGATGTCGGGTGTTCATTGACCATGTGATAATTGCATCGGGTTTGATTTCTGCAATTACTTTAGCCATTTTAAGGGCGCTGTCTCTTGTTGCTCTAACAAGAAGTATCTCCGAACCCTAAAAACATGGTCTGGCTACCAATAATCTCTCCTACTACTTTCCCTTGTTCCTCCCTAATTTTCTTGACTTCATTAAAAGACATTTTATCGAAGTGGGAAGCCATTTCACCACTTGTCGTCCAAACTAAAACAACTTGATCTCCCTTATCAACATGATTTGAAAGTGTGCCAATACATCCAATCTCATCATCTGGATGTGCAAAACATGCTAGAATGGTTTTTTTCTCATTGGTCATTAATTTATCTAAAGAAATTGTATTTTTAAATTTGTGCATTTTTAAAACATTAAACTAAAAAACTTTAGATATAATAACGACGCAGTCATAAATACTATATATAGAGAAATATACCTTAAGTAAAAGAGTAGAATTGAATTTCAGAGGATGTTTAATGTATAGTGATGAGCAAAGACAAAGAATTGCAAGGATTATAGAATTACCTATCCCAATGGAATTTTTTGATATGCTAGAAGATCTTGTTTCGCACTATGGAAGTCCAGAAAGAGCAATTTTAGAAGCAATAAAATCCCATCACAAAGAACAATTTGGTACTTTGGACGATTTCAAACTAACTCAGACACCTCCTCCAGAAAGGGTTTATCGACCGATAAATCATATGAATTCTCCAGTTACTGGAGGAAAAATAGCTAAAATCATCGAAAATGGAAAGAAATTTGAAGAAAAAACTCAGAGAGATTTGGCTAAGGTGGATAAATTGATAGATCATCTTAATGATTTACCAGCTCTTTCTGAATTAAAAGACGAGATTTCTTCAATGAAAACAATGATAAAAAATATCGGAAACACACAATATACTACACATCAAAAAAGAGGACCCAGAGCAGATCTATCCGCTCTAGATGTGAGTGTCTCTGATTCACATGATGTTCTTTTCGATGCACCTGATAGACCTTTATTAGAATCTGTTTTAGATAGTGTTTTGCTATTTGATGATGAATATGAAGAAGAAGAAAGCGACTCTGTGAAAGAAAAAACAAAGGATAAAAAAGAGAAAGCTTAATCCATCTCTTTAGCTTGCTCAACTAATAATTCAGCTATCTTTGAAAATGCTTCATCTACATGTTTTCCAGATAAAGCACTTGTATTGAACTGTATTTTACTCTTAATTTTCTTGTTCATCGCTTCACACTCAGACTCTGAAATAGCTCTCTCCTTCTGGAGATCCTCTTTATTTCCAACTAAAATTTTGACAACTTTAGAACCACAATTATCAATGAACTCTTTATCCCATTTTTTAATATCTTTAAGAGTCGTTGAGCGTGTTAAATCGAAAACAAGAATCGCAGCTTTTGCACCTTTGTAAAAAGTAGGTCTGATGAACCGAAATCTATCTTGACCTGCTAAATCCCAGATGGATAAGGCTACTTTTGTACCATCTTTGAGTTTTACACGCTTCTCAGATGGTTCCATACCAATTGTCATTAGGTAACTGGAATCAAATCGATCGTGTACAAATCTTTGTACCAAACTGGTTTTTCCAACAGCTGCACTACCTAGAAGAAGAATCTTAAAATTATAATCTGGTTGGGAAGAACTCATTCTATATCTCCATTAGAGTTTTTAACAAACTATCTAATTCTTCTTTCAAGCTTTTTAAATAAAGCTTTTCAAAGCTCCCCTCTGATCTTTGAATAGTTGAAAGAGATGTGCATAAATCTAATAATTTCTCATAATCCTCACGCTCTTCAGGTTTCGCAATGTAATTGTTGAATTTTTTCAAGGTTTTTTTGGCTAAAGTAGTAGCTGTCTTTTTGTTAATAAATCCACTTTCATAAGCTTTGATTACATTCTGCGTCCAGTTAGCAACAGATTTGAGACTGGTAATTTCAGTTAGAGGAGAAATATCACTCATAACAAATAAGGAATAAGAACTAACTTTAATATACATTTTGTTAGAGAGTGAAAAAATTATTAATAAATAGAAGAAAAAAAGAAAAAAATGGATCTATTCAAATAAGTGACCTCCACCACCTCTTGGTGTTTGTTTACAATGAAAACATACGAAACAAATAAGACGAAAAAGAGACAATATAATTTGCAGTTGGTGAAATAATAATTAATAATATTCACAGAAGACTTCTGATAATAGTTTTAATGTTACTTATAATTAGTATATTGATTATTGTTCCATTATCAATTCTCTACATTTGGAAAGATGAAACTAAACCATTTCTAATAGAAGTGAAATCAGGGAGAATTGGAACAATAACTTTTGATAATGAGGAAATTAACCTAGCTTATAGTCATTATGATTTAGAAAAAGGTAATCAAATTGGATGGACTAGTATAATAACTAAAAAAAGTGGAATTAAACTACAGAATTATTTTGACCATAGAAGAGGAGGAGAAAGAAGAATAGGTTCATTTTCTAAAGTAGTTGGAATCCCAGGACATGATGGTTGGAACTATATTTTTGCAAATGGAATTGACGGCTTTTTTGATCCTGGTGTAATCGGTCAAAGAACTCGTGACTTTAAGGATTGGATTCCTATACCGACTTTTAACTTTGAAACAAGCTCTTCTATTTTTAGTTACTTCAGTGGATATGATTTCAATTCTACAGATTCTCTATATTGCTGTTTCAGTGATTATCAAGGTTTAATAATGGGACAAACAAATTATAGTTTCTATTTATTCCAAATAACAGACGATCAGTGGGACATATCCAAAATAACGTTTCAAGGAAATCTCGAATATTATATCAAATCTATCTACCAGATATTTCAGGATAGAAATGTAATCTTATGGAATTATTACAATTCATCCAAGGATTTAATTGAGCTAAATTTAACAAAGCAAAATGATAATGATATTTGGCTCAATTACACGATTTCATTACCCCAAGAGGATTTAACTCCGATTGGTTTTGAAAAATCTGATCAAGATCTTCGGTTCTTTTTTTATGGGTTAAATTATTATGGTGAGAGTAATACAAGTAACTACAAAATTACTAATATATATTGTGCTGATATTAAAGGAAATCAAACAGAATATTCTTTGATAGCTTCATATCCTAATAGAATATATATTAAAGAAGGTAATATCTACAACTGGGGGAATGGATCCTATTCCATCTTTTTCAATGAATATGAAAACTATTCAATATCATCATATTATGCGTTAATTAATGAAGGTAATATTATTAAAGAAAAGGTACAATACAATGAGAGTTCGACAAATTTCTTAACACAACAAATGACAATTAAGGATAACTATGTTTATTTAGTTTGGACTGAAATAATAACAGAAGATATAGAAGATTTGTACTATCTTTATGTTCTACGATTTCATGCTAATAGCTCATTCAAATCAGCATTAGAAGCAAATAAGCAAATAGTCGTATGGAATGAGGACATTAATACAACAATGTTCCAGCTTATAGCTACAATTCCGGTTGTTTTATTAATTAGAAAGAAAAAACGGAAATTTTGATTCTAGGATTTTTTCAAAAATTTCTTCATCAAATAAATGAGAGGGTTAACTGGTTCAGTCACCTTTATCAAATCTGTATACATTTCGACATCTTCTAGAAGAAGCAGGGACATATGGAAGAAATATTATTGTTAAGCTGAATATAGAAAAAATGATAAATATGAAAAACAAAAAAAAGGGAAAAAAATCCCACTCCCCACTCCCGGAATAAAGGGGCCAAAAGACCCAAAAGTAAATAAACTTAATTTGATTGAGAAACTTCTACTTCATTCTTAGAACTAACTAAGAACTCGAAATTAGCGCGAATGTCTAAGTCAAGATAGTAGTAAACAGAACGCATATCACTTAAGTTGGACATTTTCTTTAGGATTCCTTTTTCTAATAACCTTCGTATACCGTATCTTACGGTTCTTTCAGGCTGATCAACCGAACCCAATATCTGCTTTTGTGTCATTGGTCCACTCATATCCAGGACCTTCATTATATCTTCTCCACCACGAGGCAGTTTTCTTCTTTTCATTATTTTCACCTTGTTTTTCTTTCAACCTAGTTTTCCTTGGTTGTCTTACTCATTAGAGCCTCTCTAAGAGTCGTAATTTTTTATTGTGTTATTCTCTCCTATCATTAGTCCTTATAAACTTTTAGGAGAACCAAATACCTCTACTCTAATGGGTTTCAAGCCGTTTCCATACACATTGGTCATACGTATGGATAATTTTCCTATTTTAGGAATTTGTCAGACTCTAACGTTCTAGCAGTGTACTATGCCATTTTTCCTATATATACCTTTCCAAAAATTGTGTAATAATCTAAAGTATCTTACGATTATTTGATGAAAACTTGCATTTTTGGTTTTTTTAATAAAATTTTTTTCTTATTTTTAGAAATGTTTTTTAATGTTTTTACCTTCTTTTTCTAGTGAAATTGTCTTACTTGATTAGAATTTTCCCACTTATTCTTCTTTTTCTTTTCTGTTGTAATTCTTCTTTTTCATTATATTCTTCATCTGACGAGGTCATTGTAGGTTTTCAGATAACTGATTTTCCATGGCCTCCACTTAGAGAAGTTAGTGATTACATTCCAATCACTTGTTTTACTTTTCCAATTTTATATGAAGTTTGGAACCCTTACTCTCAAAGTATTGAAATTCATACTCCTAATTACAACTTAATTAATGTAAGTGGTTATTTTCAACCTTTGAACAATTCTTTTTCTCTTAATATTCCTCGGGGGGTTTATCCTTCACCCAATACCTTTCTTTTTGAACCTGGATTGACAACAACTTTTACTGATCTTATCATATCTGTTAATTCCACAGATTTGGTAACTCTTCCTTTTGGTTATTATACTTTCTGGATTGATTTGGATTTTAGCTATGAAGGTTATTATAAGGTTGTATCCTTTTCCACCTATGTTAACAGAACATTTGAGGAAACTATAATCTCTCAAGAACCTACCCCTCCTACGTGGGGAAAAACTATCTATACTGTTGATATTACTTATGATTCTGTTAGTTCCACTTCTATGACTCTGATTATCGTCTTGCTGTCTTTCATCTCACTTGCTTACTTATCCAAACAGGAAATATATCCTTGAAATTAAAAGAAGACCATTAGTTAAATTTAAAACCGTCTTTACTTTCATAATCTTGTGACTGACTTTAGGAAAAGAGAACTTTTGCTTTTTTACGGTGGAGCTTATTTGCTTATAGCTATTTTGATTACCGGTTTATTCCTCTTCATTTTAGGTGATTTCTCTTTTCATAATATCCTTGTAACATTTAGCATCTGGGGACTAATCTGGTTAATATCTATGTTTGCTTATCCTATGTTCATAAGTGACGTTAATCCTGATTTATTAGTAAATAATCCGTTACTAGCTCTTTTTGGGTATGCTATAATTCTTGTCGTATTAGTTGGTGTATTCTTCTTACACAAAATGGTTGTAGCGAATCGGTATGGTAAAAAAGTGGGTTTCTCAAAAATCATTGATCTCTATTTTCCACCTCCTAAGAAGAAATCAGTTAAATCTCTAGAAAAGCCAGAACTTTTGAAAGATAGCATATGACTAATCTGCGATTTTCTTAATGCTCAATAGAAAGTTTAATCTAACTACCGAAATATTTTGTTTTTAATGCTTAAAATTGGTTTTTTAATTAATCCTATTGCTGGAATTGGTGGAAAAAAGGCTTGGAAGGGCACTGATCTCATCAAAGAGGCTTGGGAATTCTTTGAAAGTGGTGAAACTTACGCATTTGAAAGAGTGAAACAAGCATTAGACTCAATTAACCCCTCTCTCCCTATAACCTTCTATAATTGTGATGACCCCATGGGTAAATCTATTCTTGCTAATTATGATTTCAATGTTGAACTTGTCTTCAATCCTTCCCAACAACGTACAACTGCAAGTGATACACAAGTAGCTTGTAAAGTATTTGTGGAATTAGATTTAGATTTAATCCTTTTTGTTGGGGGAGATGGAACAGCTAGAGATGTTGCTTCTGTGGTTGGAGATAAAATCCCTGCCTTGGGAATCCCATCCGGCGTAAAGATGTTTAGTGGTTGTTTTTTGTATAGACCAAAAGATTTGGGTGAGATTCTTGATGAAATGATTCATGAAGAAATTGTTCTTGCTCCAGAGGATGTTATGGATGTAAACGAAGAACTGTTCAGGGAAAATAGGGTACAATCTTCTCTTTTTGGACAATTAATAGTTCCTCAAAAAACAGGCTTAATCCAAGGGGGAAAAATTTCTTCTTCAGGAGGAATTACTGATGATTTTTATCCTCTTTCTGAAGAATTAGTAAATGAATATGATATTCTTAAGGGCACAGTGATATTGGGAACAGGAAGTACTGTATATCATATTATGAAAGCCATTGGTGTTGAGAAAACATTACTAGGCATTGATGTTCTCATAGATGGCGAAATTAAACACAGAGATGTAAATGAAGAATTATTACACAAGATTACTGCTGAAAAAGAAGTTAAAATTCTATTAACGCCTATTGGAGGACAAGGTTTTCTATTAGGACGAGGTAATCAACAAATTAGCTCAAGAGTTCTAAATGGAATTTCAATGTTTCAATTTATTGTTGTCTCTTCTGATCAGAAATTAACAACCATTGACAAACTGGAAATCGATTTGGAACACCCTGTAAACTTTGAGAGCATTAAGAATGGTTTCATTAGAGTTTTGATTGGTTATCATCAATATAAATTGAAGAAAATAAATGTTCAAGTAAACTAAATTTCTTCTCTTAACCTATTTTGTAGTTCATGAACATCGTCGTCATATTCTCTCTTTATCAAATCCGTTGAATTACGAAATTCTATATTTTTAATTCTCTTAATGTTTTCAGGAATTTTATTGACAACTTCTTTCTGATATCTATGTAGATTCTCTTCATCAACAACTTCCTCGTGTATCATTCCACTTAGAATCAGTGCTTTTTCAATAAATATTATGACTGGGAAACAGATATCATACACGGATGCTCTTCCTTCTTCAGCGATACATTGTTTCAAAGATCTAGCGATATCTGGGAGAATAACCTTATCAAAAATAAGTTGTTGACTTTTTGAATTCAATAAATAATCTAACAGCTGAAGCATGTTATTTTTCAAATCTGGGCCAAAAATTTTGAAGTTACGTGGCATGAGTGATAACATGTTTGCTTCATCGTAGGCCTGAGGTAATCCACTATCTTCAATGGGAATCTCTTCTTGAGTTTTCTTTGCTTTTTTATCTTTTTTGGATACTTTTTCAATTTTTGGTGGTTTGACATCTGAAGTTAAATGAAATATCTTTCGAAGATCTAGAAAAACACCGCGACCTCTAAACACAAGGTTATGTGCTTCTCCTGGTTCATAGATATATTTTCCCTCTCTCTCAACAACTGCTTGGAACTCACCATCTTCCCAAATTGGGATAGTAATTTTGAAAGTGACAAACGGTTCTTCTTCTCTTGTAAAAACCTTTGCTGTACCCAAATCAGATACAAGATCATTTTTGTTTCCAATAAGAAAAACATTATCAATTCCAGCTTTATCTCCACTGTACTCTAACTCTAGTTCAACATTCTTATCTTCTTTTACGTTAACTGATGACATATAAAGAGGAAAATCATCCTCGCTCGTACCACTCATGTTATTCATACCTAATTATATATTTGTTCAAAAAAGGTTTTCGGAACTATTAACCAGTTATAAGAAAAAAAGTTGGGGACTTATTGTTTGTGGGATTAAGTTAAAAGTATTGTTTAAGGGTTTCTACAATATATTCTATGTTTTTTTCAGTCAAAGAAGTAACCATCGGTAATTCAAAATGCCGTTTTGCTATGTTTTCAGCTACTGAGCATTTATCTTTGGAATAATCGGGATAATTAATGACTCTAGATAGAGGCCATTTTGACAAATCTTGATAACATGGTTGTTGATATGATAGTAACGTATAGATTGTTCTTGAGCCTATATTTTTTGACTTAAGATAATCTATTATCTGCTCTTGAGACACACCCTCCTTTTGAATAAGCGGTGCCATAATATAATCTGAATGCTGATGTCCTGGTAAGATTTTTTGTAACTGAATCTCTTCTGTGTCTTTGAGGAGCTCTCTATATCTATCTCCATTATAATGTCTTTTTGATAAGATTTCCTTAGCTCTATCCATTTGTACATTCATTATTGCTGCTGTCATATCCGTCATACGAAAGTTGTAACCAATTAAGTTGTGTGAATAGCCACCAGCAGGACTTCTACCATGATTTTTTATGCTTTTTATCTTCTCAAACAATTCTTCATTATTTGTTGTAACTGCTCCTCCTTCTCCTCCAACTAAATTTTTTGTTCCATAAAATGAATATCCTGCTACTTCACTGAAATTACCAACATGCTTACCATCAATAGAAGCTCCATGTGCTTGAGCACAATCCTCTATTACAACTAGATTCCTGTCTTCCGCTATATCTCTTATAGCACTCATATCACAAGGATTTCCGAAAATGTGAACTGGCATTATTGCTTTAGTGTTTTTTGTAATGATTGTTTCAATTTTCTCAGGGTCTATGTTATATGTTTCAGGATCTATGTCAACAAAGATTGGAATTGCTCCAGTAAAAAGAATTGAATTTGAAGATGCAATAAAAGTATAGGGAGTTGTTATCACTTCATCTTTTGGACCAATTTCTAATGCAGCTAACGATAGATGCAATGCACAAGTTCCATTTACTACAGTTGTAACATATTTTGTTCCTGTAAAATCAGAAAATTTTTGCTCAAAGGAACGTGCATTCTTATCCTCTACTAAATATTTGCTTTTTACTACATCTTGAACCGCTTGAATCTCTTTTTCTTTAATATCTACATCAACAATAGGAATCATCAGCATCACTCTAAACAAATTAACTAAATTTGAGTAAATTTAAATCCTTATTAATTTTGTGGTGACTTCTCTGGCTTTGTAAGCATTTCACTGAAAATGATTCCGGGTATTATAGATAAAGCTCTTCAGATTGAAAAGCGATACTAACTTGTTGCATTGCACAGTTTTTTCTTTGAGTTTTAAGATAGCCCATTGGGCATTCACTAGAGCTCCAGGGTTCAAGATTAGTGATCTTTCCCTAATCTCATATCCTTGAGATTCATGAATGTGACCCGCAAAAACATAATCATACTTCACACGGTTAATATGAGAAAGAATATTTTTACTTCCTCCATGAATTTTTAGAAATGGTAGATAATCTGCTTTTGTATTGAATGGAGGTTCATGAAATAAAGCAAATTTAGTTAAATTGCTGTCTGAATTGATGTTTAACAATTTAGCTTCTAAAGTATACAATTCTTTGATGATTTCAGTATCTTCTTTCTCTCCAGGTGTCTGTAGAGCCTTTCTATAAACTGCTGGGGAACAATATCCATATCCAGTAATTATCCATTCATCATGTTTGACAACGGAATTACCTAAATAGTATAAGTTATCATTATCTTTAGCTTGTGTCGTGAAAAATTCTCTAACTTCTTCAGTCTCACTATTTCCGTGTGTAAAGAATACAGGAAAATCTAATTTCCGCACGAGTTTAAGAAATTTCGTTGCTGATTTAATTTGAAACTTAACAAACTTCTCTCTATATTTTCCATAGACCAAATCAGTATATTTTTCCCGAGAAATGGTTTTGGTTTTAAGTATTGATTTTACAATTAATGAGTATGAAACAGTCCCTGTAATATCTCCCGTAACAAAAAGTGCTTTTGCTTGTTTAATTTTTGGAATAAGTCTACTGAGATTATTTAATGAGCCGTGAATGTCTCCAACAACTGCTATCGTCACAAAGCATCACCAAGAATTTCCCCTAATTTTTGTTCAGCAATTTTGATAAACGATCTATTTTCTATTTGATCTGCAATCCAATACACTTCTTCATCAAATAGTTTGTCGTCCTTCAGCATTGGTATTTTTTCTCGAATAAACGAGTAAATATTACTAAGAATGTTTGAAAAGGTTCTGTTTTCCACAAACTCTAAGCCTTGACATGCTGTGTAAATCTCAATCCCAACCATTTGAGCCACATTCTTCACCAATTGGTAAGCTTTCTTACTAGCTGTTAACCCCATTGAAACATGATCTTCTTGGTTTGCCGATACGGAGGTGTTATCTATAGAAGCCGGTGATGAGAGTATTTTATTTTCTCCCGATAAAGCCGCGTCAGCATATTGTATCATCATTAAACCAGAATTTAAACCAGGATTTTTACAGAGAAAAGAAGGTAGTCCGGATATGGAAGCATCTAATAGTAGGTTAACTCTCCTTTCAGATATGTTACCTAGTTCTGTCATAGCTATAGCCAAATAATCCATCGCTAATCCAATTGGTTCTCCATGGAAATTACCTCCCGATACCACCTCTGATGTTGCTTGATTTATCAGAGGGTTATCGGTGGTTGAGTTGATTTCGATTTCAACTAGTTCTTTACAATGTTCAATCACATCTAAAATTGCTCCATGAACTTGAGGTGAACATCTAATTGAATATGGATCTTGAATTCTTTTAGGTTGTTTAGTAAGCAAATCACTACCTGCAAGAACATTAAGAACAGATTTGGCAAATCTCATCTGACCTTTATGAGGTCGAAGATTCATAATAAATGAAGCAAATGCATTAACATTTCCATCAAAAGCTTCCAAAGTTAAACCTATGGCAAGTACGGAATTCTTCACAATATTTTCCGAGTCAAGAACATTATGAGCAGCAAATGAAGTTAGTACATGTGTCCCATTAATTAACGAAATTCCTTCTTTTGCATGCAGTTTGATAGGTGATAAATTGAGTTTAGAAAGGATCTCAGAACTCTTTTGTACTTTGTTTTCATATTTTGCTTCCCCCTCTCCTATGAGAACTCTTGCAATGTATGCAAGAGGAGAAAGATCTCCACTAGCTCCTAGAGAACCAATGCTAGGTACTAATGGTACAACATTGTTGTTGATTAGCTTCTCGAGCATTTCTACAGTTCTGAGTCTTATTCCACTACCTCCTTTGCAGAAGGAATTAAGTTCTATAACCATTGCTCCTAAGACAATTTCATCGGGAAGGTAAGGACCAAAGCCTATACTATGTGATTTAATGATATTCTTTTGAAGTATCTCTCTTTCTGATGGAGATATAATTGTATCAGCAAGCTTTCCAAAACCAGTTGAAATGCCATACATGGTTTCATTCTTATCAAGCTTATCCTCCAAGATTTTTCTTGCCTTTTCAATTTTCTTTTTTCCTTCCTCACCAATTTTTACTATTCTTCCAAATCTAGTAACCTCAATCAAACTATTAATTGTCAGGGAATCTCCATTTAAGATGATAACTTCATGTTCCATTATTACCTAAACTCAATTTGTTGTGTGCTATTTATCCATTACGCTTTCTAACATTAAGGATATTTATACAGAACCAAAAGTGCAGTAAATAAACCATATAATGTAATTGTTCAAATCCAATGGACAAAAATTTTAAATGAAAGACTTATCGTCTTTCTAAATCATATCAAGGGATTAGAATATGACATACATTATAAAAGGTTCAGAATTAACAATTGAAGATGTAGTAAATGTAGCACGACATAATGAAAAAGTCGAGTTACATCCTGATGCAATGGCTAGGATGATAAAATGTCGAGCAATGCTAGAAGAAAAAATTGATGCTGGAGAAATTATGTACGGTGTGAACACTGGAATTGGAGAATTTTCCGAAGTTGTTCTAACTGATGAAGAAGTTGGTTTATTTCAAAAATATCTGATTTACAACCATGCCGCAGGTATAGGCGATCCAGCACCTCTAGAATATGTTCGTGGTGCAATGCTTGGTAGAATTAATGTTTTAGCTCATGGTAATTCAGGTAATAGACCAATTATTGCCGAAACACTAGTTGAAATGCTAAATAAGGGATTAACTCCATTTGTCTGCCAAAAAGGATCTGTTGGTGCATCTGGTGATTTAGCACCTATGTCACAAATTGCTCTATTACTAATGGGTGAAGGAAAAGCCTATTACGAAGGTGAATTACTTGATGGCAAAGAAGCTATGGATAAAGCAGGTATTGAAGTTCCAGGTTTAAAAGCACGAGATGGTTTAGCTGCAATTAACGGTTCAAATCTTCTTACAGCTATGAGTGCAATCTTCCTTTATGATTCTCTCCGGTTCATGAAACAAGCAGAAATTGCCTGTGCAATGTCTATTGAAGCTTTAATGGGCAATATGAAACCATATACTCCAATGTTACATGAAATCCGTGGTTTTCCTGGAGCAGTAAGATGTGCAAAATCACTATCCAAACTTTTCGAGGGTGGAGACTTATATGAAGGGAGACTCAAAGTTAAAGTTCAAGATGCATATTCCATGCGTTCAGCACCCCAAGTCCTTGGGGCAGTTCATGATGCTTTGGCCTGGGCAAGAATTCAGGTTGAAATAGAGTTGAATGGTGTAGGTGATAATCCGGTCTTCTTCCCAGACGAAAAAATTATTCTAACTGGTGCCAACTTCCAAGGAACACCTGTGTGTCTACCTATGGATATGGTTGGTGCTGCTATAACAATGGTTTGTGTAATGTCTGAAAGAAGGATGAATAGATTGAATCACCCTGCTCTTAGCGTTGGATTACCGCCTTTTTTATCAAAAGGAGCAGGTTTAATGTCAGGTTTAATGCTTAGTCAATATACTGCGGCTATGCAAATCGTCGAAATGAGGATTCTATCTATGCCTGCAAGTATTCAATCAATACCTGCAGCTGCAGATCAAGAAGATTTTGTGTCCATGGGCATGAATACAGCAATAAAGAACTTCCAAATCATGGATAATGCTTATGGTGTTTTGGGCATAGAGTTCATGGCTGCTGCTCAAGCTTTAGACTTTCGAGAGTTTAAATTTGGTGATGGTGTAGCTAAAGCCAAAGAGGTTATTAGACGACATGTAGAATTCCTAGACATAGACAGACCATTGTATGATGACCATACAGCAATGAAAGAACTGGTCAAATCCTGCGAAATTCTAGAAGACGTTGAAAAAGAAATCGGAAGCTTAGGTTGAAACTTCTTGTTATTTAATTGAATGAGTAAACAAAGAAAAACTCATTTACTTTATTTCTTATTTCAAAGATTTTGAAGTAAACTTTAAATTAGCGCATTTTCTTAAGAACATGAGTTTTATGATTTCTAATCAAAAAGAAGGAATAATTCTAACAAGTGCTTCTGAGCTTTTTCTTGGTAATGTTACAAAATATGAACCTATTTACTCAAATGAAATTCCTGATAGTTTAGTAATGCGTAATGGAGTGATAGAAGCCATAGGTGATTCTTCTCGGATACTAGCCGAGTATACAAGAAGCGATTTTGAGATAATTGATTGTTCAAATAAAACAATCTGTCCAGGTTTTGTAGATTCTCATACTCATTTGGTTTTTGCAGGTGACAGATCTCATGAGCTAAATTTGAAAATAAAAGGAAAAACATATCCTGAAATCGCAAAAGGAGGAGGAGGAATATCCTATTCAGTCAATCAGACACGAGCTGCTTCTAAAGAAGAACTTGTAGCACTGGCTATGGAACGACTAGATGAAATGCTTGTGCATGGTACTACAACAATTGAGGCAAAATCTGGATATGGATTAAATGCAGAAGACGAAATTAAAATCCTCGAAGTAATAAATGAAGTTAATGAAAAACATCCAATAGATGTTATACCAACCTTTTTGGGATGTCACATTAAACCTGAAGATTTCATAGGAAACCAATGGGAATATATTGAAAGCATGATACTTCTTTTGCCAGAAATCAAAAGAAGAAATTTAGCAGAATATGTTGATATTTGGACAGATCAAGGTGCATTTTCGATTGAAGAATCTGAATATTTCCTGAAACAAGCATTGGATCACGATTTGAAACTAAGAGTACATGCAGACGAGATGGAAAATGTCGGCGCAACATTGATGGCTGCAAATATTGGTGCAACATCTGCTGACCATCTCTTAAAAACTGAAGCGATTTCTGCTCGTTCTATGGCAGATGCAGGAGTAGTTGCAAATTTACTCCCTGGAACACCTTTTGTTCTAATGTCAAAGAAATATGCAAATTATAACATGTTCAAAGATGCAGATGTGACAGTGGCGTTGTCATCAGATTTTAACCCTAATTGTTATTTAACAAATATGCAATTTGTTGTAGCTCTTGGCTGCTTTATGATGAAGATGCTACCAGAAGAAGCTCTGTTAGCTGCAACCTATGGTGGAGCAAAATCTCTTAACAGAGAGCAACAAATTGGTAGTCTTGATCTTGGAATGAATGCTGATGTTCTGATTCTAGATCTTCCTAGTATATCTTCTCTTCCCTATCAGTATGCAGTTAATCATACAAATATGATAATCAAGAATGGGAAACTAATTATGAAAAACAAAGAAAGAATACAGGAGTAATCTTCTATTTTACCATACTGTAGCAGTAACAAATAGGGAAACAGCCAGTAAGAGAGTATAAACTAGAGTTGTGAGTATAGTCATTGCCTGTGCTGGAATCATTGCTAAATAATTATCATAATACTTTCTAATTGTTATCATAGCTCTCACAGCGAATACGAGAGATAATAACGTAATTAGGCTCAAATAAGGTAGTACTTGGAGAATAATGAATACTATGAGGATAACATAAGTTAAACTCAAGAAAATAATGAATAATATTGAGGATATTTCTCTTCCAACTAAAACAACAATGTTCCTTCTCCCAGATTCTTTATCTGCTTCGTAATCTGGAAATTGATTAACAAACAAAACCAATAAAATGAGGAGCCCAACTATTATTGACGCATAAATGGGGACCCAAGAAAATTTTTCTTCTTGTATATAATATGAACCAAAAACAATAGCTGGACCAAAACTTAGGAAGATAGCTAATTCAGCAAATCCAAAATTGGCTAGTTTGATTGGTTTCCCAACGTAAAAAATTCCTAGAAATGTTCCTCCAATGCCAATGTAGAGTATGATGTTTCCAGCAACTGTAAAATTAATGTATAGGCCAATCCCAAGGGTGATTAGAAAAGCAACAATAGCTCCTGCCAATGTCCTAGTAGTAGAGAAAAGTTTGTTTTGAATCATTCGAGATCCTCCTGAAAATGGGGTAAGTTTTTCGTTAACTTCATCGTTTCTTGATAAATGATCAAAGAAATCATTCAATAAATCTGCACAAGCATGAAAAGCTGAAATACCAATAACTGCTAGAAGAAAATATAACCAATCAAAGTTTTTGCTCTCATAATACGCGACAGCGGTTCCAACCACAACTGCTGCTACACTAACAGAAATGAATGGCAATCTTAATCCTTTAACCCAGATATTGACTGTTTTTGTTATTGAACAGAAGAAATCTTTCAGTATTGAAGGCTTATTTTCTTTGAATTCTTGGTAGTAATCCCATTGAATCACACTTATTTCCGTAGGAATAATTTGAACAAGATCAATGCAATAAATACCTTTAATTTCCAAATTATCTTTTTGGGACAATTCTTCGATAAGTTTTTCTTGATTAGGATGATTATTGAAAATTTTAGCCCTACCAACATATTTGAGGGTATTCTCCCCATCATTGACAATAATTTCCACTTTTGGATTAAATCGAATTTGTTCGATGAGCGAACTGTTTTGCTCTCCAGCAATAATCAATGTAGTTCCTTCAGAAACATAAGAGCATTTAGAAAGGTTGGGATTATTATAACTGCTTGAGGCTATAAGTAACGAATTATTTGCTTTTAGAAACTTTTCTGCTTTTTCTAACATTAAGCCACAGCCCTAACTGCTTCTTATAAAATTATCTGAAAACCAATAAAATAGAAGAAAATAAAAAAAAGAAAAAGAGTTTTTACATCATGCCGGGCATACCGCCCATTCCACCCATACCTGGAGGCATTCCACCACCTGGGGGCATAGCAGGTTTATCTGATTTTGACACGATGACATCATCAATTCTCATTATCATTATAGCAGATTCACTTGCTGATTTAATTGCTTGAGAAAGAACTCTTAGTGGTTCAATTATTCCAGCTTTTTGCATATCAGCAATTTTTCCGTCTTTCAGTATATCAATACCCGCGGCTATTTGACCTTCTGCATGTGCTGCTCTGATCTCGTTGAGTATATCTAATGGATCTATTCCAGCATTCTCGGCAAGAGTTGATGGTATGACTAGCAGAGAATCAGCGAATGCTTTAACGGCTAGTTGCCTTTTGTCTTTGAATTCATCGGCGAACTCGTCTATTCGTAGAGAAAGTTCTGTATAAATTGATCCTCCACCAGGTAGGTAGGTTTTATCTTCAACAACATTTCTCACAACACATAGAGCATCGTGTAAAGCCCTTTCTGCTTCATCAGTAACATACTTAGCAGCACCGTATAAGATGATTGAAACTGCTTTTGGATTTTTGCATTCACGAACAAAAACATGTTCATCATCACCAAGTTTCACTTCTTCAACTAACCCAGCATCACCAAGATCTTCTGCTTTAGCATCTTTAAGATTGGTAACAATCTTTCCACCAGTAGCTCGAGCAATTTTTTCCATGTCGCTTTTCTTAACTCTTCTAACAGCTAAAATATTTTCTTTAGCCATGAAATATTGAGCCATGTCATCTATACCTTTTTGACAAACTACAACATTTGCTCCAACTGTTTTGACGTTATCAACCATATCTCGTAAAACTTGTTCTTCATTATCCAAAAAAGACTTCATTTCTAATGGGTCGTTGATTCTAATTTCGCGGTCCCATTCACCTTTCTGAACTTCGATGTTTTGGTTCAACAAAAGAATTTTAGCATTCTTTGCAGATTTTGGCATAGCTGTATGAACTACTTCTTTGTCAATGATAACACCTTCAATAAGTTCTGATGCAGCTAAGGATTTACCTGTTTTCTGTATGATTTTGATATTATTTAAATCAACTGTATAATTACCCTCATCTTCATCAACTACTCTCTTGACACTATCAACAGCAATTTGTGCGAATGCATCTTTTGCTGAATGAACAGCTTTACTGTGTAGAGCAGTCTTAGCAATTTCTTGTAGAACTTTGTTCCCATTTTGGAAAGGTTCCATTTTCTGAGCTAATTCCACAATAATCTCTTGAGCCTTAGTTGCTGCTGCCTTGTATCCCTCAACAATTAGAGATGCATGAACCTTCTTATCTAAAAGTTCTCCACCTTTCTTGAGTAATTTACCAGCAATGATAACTGAACTAGTTGTACCATCACCAGTTTCTTGATCCTGAACTTTAGCTACTTGAACCATAATTTTTGCTGCAGGGTGTTGAACATCAATCTCATCTAACAATGTAGCTCCATCATTGGAAATTAAGATGTCGCCTAAAGAATCTACGAGCATTTTGTCCATACCTTTTGGTCCTAGAGTGCTTTTAATAGTGTCTGCAACAATAGAAGCAGCCAGGATATTATTTCTTTGAGCATCTCGACCTTTGGTTCTTTCAGTACCTTCTTTTAAAATAATAACTGGTACTTGTCCTTGTCCTATCATAATTATCACCTAAAATATTCACGTAAATTTCAAATTCATGTTTATTCATTGATATATAATCTTTGTTATCTTCTTAAAAATCACAAAATCCTACTTTAATATAATTTTATGCCTTGATGCCCATGAATGTGTGCTTTTTAGTTTCTTTCATCTTTCAACATCATTAGGTCCTATTGTTTTTTTAGTCTAATATTTGTCTATTTCCTCTTTTCATCTTGAAATTAAGAAAACATTTTTATCATTAAGGTATAATTGTTTGTTACTGGGGATATTCTAGATGAGTGATGAAGAAAGACTTCAAGATACAGAAAAAGTGCGGCTTCTGTTCTTTACAAGCCCAGATTGCTTTGCTTGCCCTGAAGTTGAACGTATTATTGAGAACATCGCGGGTACTTCTATGAAAGGTATGCTTCATGTTAGTACTATTGATATTACAGAAGAGCAGGAAATTGCTGCTCAATATGGCATAATGAGCGTTCCAGTTGTAATCATGAACGAAGAAAGGATTGCAGAAGGTTTGATAACCGAGGATGTTATTAGGGAAAAACTTTGGTCATCAATTCTACCTAACATCATTAACAGACAACGTGATACAAGACTAAGGGAGAGCATGATGATTCTAACAAAAAATACTATCAGCAGTATAATCTCCCAAGAACTTGTACGAGCAAATCTAGGTGATTACGTCCATATAGGCATTTATCAACAGGTCATGATGTCTTTGCTCCAGTTAGATCCACTTATTCCCCAATTGCTTTACCAAAGTGGAAGAGAGCTAGGCATTTATGGAGCTGCTCCTTACTACCTAACTGTTTTGAACCCCAAAGTAGGAGCTGTAAAACCTGCTGAACGATTTCAAGAAGTTTTGATAGCTCTTGCTAAACTCTATAGCCACAACAATATTGTGCCATTATACCTATCCACACATTGCGACATAGCTAAAGTGGAAGGGTATACAGCAACTCTTCGTATATATGAACTAGCTAATAGTGCTGGTGCAATCAACATCGGAGAAACGCTGTGTCATTACACTGCAGGAGAAATTGCAGGAACTATAGAAGCTATGATCGGTTCTGCAACTAGCGTTATTGAAACTAAGTGTAGAGGATTAGGTGACGATTGTTGTGAGTTTGAAATTGAAGTATTCTTAGGAAAGGAAGTTGGTAAAGCACCTTATCAGGTATACGAACCTAAAGAAGGAGATAAACGAGTTCAATTCCTAGGAGACATTCCTCAAGAAGATTTCAGAAGGCAACTTTTCTATGAGTTCATTCATGAAACAACACAGCATGGGCATAATTCCTTGCTTATGAAAGAAGCTTTAAGACCTAATGATGTTGATTTTGTTCATATTAGTGCTTTACAACAACAGATAATCTCTCTGAAATTCCGAGATAAGTTTTGTGGTGCTCTTCTATATTCAGCTGGAAGAG
>JAUWPI010000001.1 GCA_030611665.1 Candidatus Heimdallarchaeota archaeon
CGCCCACATCTTCTTGCAAAAATGCTTACGGTTCGCTTTTGGTCGTTTATTGGATGTAACCACGAGGATCACCACAGACATGGTGCTTAGCTACAATCCTTCAAAGTATACTTAACACCACAGTATTTAAGCACAAAAAAAATGTACAAAAAATTAGTTATAAGCTTATCTTCTATATAAACCATGTAAATAGTGTTGGAAAGTTTGCTGGTGTAAAATCGGTAACGCCAACTAATCCCATGATTATTAAGAATACCCAACTCAATAGAAACCATAGTAATAATGTTCCTAATGTTGTAAATCCTGCACTCTTATCACCAACTCCTCCTAAGGTAATCCATATTACCCAACATAGGAAGAATATTATGACTCCAAATAGAATCTTGAGAGCAGAACCCAATCCGTCAATATATACCCATCCAAATACCCACGCTGTGGATATTACTGCTGATAGGATAATATTTAACCAGGTCCATCTTCGAGAGTCTCTTCTAAACATAATCCCGCACATTATTGCGGATGATATATAGAATAAAGCAAAGTTTATACCAACTATAGCTATAGTTAGCCATGGTTCTACTAATGCCATATTCATTGATTACATCATTTAGTAAATAAACTTTATTTCAGAGGAAGAGCAAGAAATAAAAAGTAAAGCGCAACATTAACAAGACAGGAGTCTTATATTACAAATAGTGATCTTCATTCCATCTCAAGAAGAATATGTAAAGAAGTGTTTCATCTGCTATGAAGAGAAATTAGTGGCTAGTATCTTATCTGTTTGTAAAGATTGTTTGAGGAAAGGATCTACGAAAGCAGCGGAGCTGATAATAAATGCTCATAAAAAGGCTAGATTAAACTATAATCTTCCTTTAACTGCTCCTAATAATGATAGAGTAAGTTGTTCTTTATGTAATCATAATTGCGGAATAGATGAGAATGAAACAAGTTATTGTGGTTTGAGATTTAGAGAGAATGATGTTAAAATTTCTACATATTCTACAAAAGAAATAGGGTTGCTTCACAATTATGTTGACCCACTTCCTTGTAATTGTTGTGCAGCGTGGTTTTGTCCTGCAGGTACTGGAGCTGGCTATCCTGAATATGCTTCTAGTCAAGATAAAGAACTAGGATTTTACAATCTATCTGTATTCTTTTATGGATGTTCTTTCGATTGTCTTTTTTGCCAGAATCATAATCACAAGAGAATAAATAATGGTACTAAAGTCTCAGCATCGCACCTAGTTAAGAAATTTCAAAACAATCCCAAAATTAATTGTATTTGTTTCTTTGGTGGATCACCAGAACCTCAGTTTCCCTTTGCAATAAACGTTTCTGAACAAATACTTGAAATCGCAGAAACTGAAAATAGAATAGCTAGAATCTGCTGGGAATGGAATGGTTTTGGTAATAAACATTATGTCAAAAAAGCTGCTGCACTTTCCTTAAAGTCTGGTGGCAATATTAAATTTGATTTAAAAGCTTGGGATTCAAATATTCATCAAGCTTTAACAGGAGTGAAAAATGAAGCCGTATTGGAAAATTTTAGCTATGTAGGTGGGGAATTCTTTGATTTAAGACCGGAGTTACCTATCTTGAATGCAACAACTCTTCTAGTTCCTGGTTATGTAGATGAAGTTGAAGTAGAAAACATTGCTTCTTTCATTTCCTCAATTAATGAAAACATTCCTTATTCATTACTTGGTTTCTATCCGCAGTTTGAGTTTTCTGACCTTCCTCTTACAACTTTAGATCTAGCCGAAAAATGCTACAATATTGCATCAAAATATCTTAAGAATGTGAATATAGGCAATAGACATTTACTGTTTTAACTGACTCTGAAGAAATGGCTAATACATTTCTTTTTACAATCACTATTACCAAATCCTGTAATAGGAACTGTTTTTTCTATATCCCCAATTATTTTGGATAACTCGCACTCTATTCTCTGTTTGAATAACACTCCTACACCAATTATATCTGAAAATTTACTTGATGTAATTTGATCAATATGCCAATGTTTTTTCTTTATTTTTCTGAGGTGTCGATGTAATCTAGAAGATAATCCACCTGCACCAAAAGCACTACCAATATAAACGTAATAACCAGCGTTTAGGAAGAGTGTTTTTCCCCTTATTCTAATTTCAACTGATTCAATGATTTTTATGAACAGAAGATAGGTTCCTTTCAAACCATATGTGAAATTGATAACTGACTCAGCGAGAATAATTATCCCTCTTCTAGTTCAGAAGCTTTTTTCCAATTTTCCTCAGCTTTATCTATATCACCTGTATCTTCTTGAATATCTCCCATTAGCTGAAAAATTCTACTATCTAGACCATTGAATCTTTTGGCATCTTCTAACAGAGATAAAGCTACTTTATATTCCTTCGATGCCCAGTGTAGAGATGCAAGAGAGATAGAAGCTTCAACAAATGAAGGATCAATGGTTAAGCACTCTTCATAGTTTTTCATAGCTTCCTCAATATTCGCAATTGATGCGTATATACTAGCTAAATGGTGAAACCCTAATACATTGTCTGGGTCTATTTCTACAACTTTTGTAAAAGCTTCTAAGGCTTGCAAATGCTCCTGATTCAACTCATAGGTAGATCCAAGTTGAAACCATCCAGAAAGATTTTCGGCATTGATTTTAGTAACTTTCCTAAAATAGCTAATGGCTCTTTCGAAATTATCTAGTTCAATGTAAGTTTGACCGATTTGTTGAAGTATTTGTTCATTGTCAGGATCAATTTGCTCAGCTTTCATAAGATTGTTCCAGCTCTCAATGTCATTGCCCATTTTATTATATATTGTTGCAACTAAACTGAAAATCTCTAGCTTTTCATCGTATTCGAGATATTTTAAGAAGGCTTGGATGGCTTCAGGATATTCACCAATGTCATAATGTAAGTTTCCAACCTTTTCCCAGATCATAAATCTTTTTTCATCCAACTCACAAGCTTTTTTCCATGAAATGATGGCTTGTTCCCAATTTCTCAGATGGAAAAAAGTATCCCCAATGTTGTCAAGAGTTTCGGCATTCTCGCTTTGGATTTCCAAAGAACGATTAAGATAATTTAGTGCTGAACTCGGATCACTTGTTTTAAGATAAAGTTGACCCAGATAATTCAAAAATCTCGGTGTATTTTCGAATTCAGGTAACTGTCTTTCAAGAAAGCTGATTGCATCCTCGAGACTATCATTACTGATTAATTCTTTAGTTCTCTGAATAATATCTATAAGATGAATGTCGTCTGCCATCTATTATAAATCGCTGAATGTCACTTATGAAGATTGCGTATTATCCCATGTTGATTTTAGACTAAGAAAGGATTTTTAAATTTCAAAAACGTATTTAATGATGCAGATGTTTCAGGTAATAACTCAGCGGGATGATAAAATCGGTTATCATATTCACATGTCAGATATGCCAAGCAAACTTACAGAAGATTCAATTGTGTTTATGCCTGAGTTATCCACAAAACAACTATCTCATGTGAAATATGTTTCTAAATATACTCATAAGACAGGAGATATTATTATCAAACTAGTAAGAAGTGATGGAAGTGATCCATTCGGAAGACCAAAGGCTCACTCCCATGGATTAGTAATACCTTCAGAAGAATATAATCTCAATTCCTTATTGTATTATTCATCACCCTTAATTGATACAAATCACTTTGATGAGAAATTTGATGAACCGCAATTTCTTGATAGTAGTTGTTTCAGAAAATCAAGAAATAAAATACTTGAAATATTAGATTTAAAGGATATTCGCGAGCTCCTGGTTGCAACTATGATCGATCCAAAAGTTACAATACAACCTAATCTAGAACACCGAAAACTGATAGAACTAGCAAGTCTATTAGATAAAGCAATACCATTTGAGGCATCATACGATTTCTCTTTAATAACCTATTCAGACAGCAGCTGTAACCAACATTTAGTGCATAATATCCTTTATTTTTTTGACAAAAATCAGAAAATAAATGACAAAATAATAATTAAAAACAAAAAGTCGCGGATTGAGAAAATAGCTAAAGAAGAAAAGGATTATCTTGATAATTATATTGAATTGATTATCGAAGAAAACTATGAAAGAATTCTAGAAGAGCATGCAAAATGGGTTATAGGAATGTATCATCAGGATCATAAAGAATTACAAAGGGGTTTTACTAAACGCTACCAGCTTGACATGCCTTTCTCACGTAGGAACAAATTTCATGCTCGTTTGGTTGAATCACTATCTCATTTTGAGTGAACGTTTCTGTAAATCATTTACAGATATAAAGCATATTCCTGAAATCTTCACAAGCCATTCAAGAAAGCTTATTCAAGAATGATAGGATTGTGTTCTGTTTTTAGAAAAAGGAAAGGTTCTCTACTCAGGCTCTGTTGATGGACTCGAAAACATCCCCGAAGCAGAAGAATATTTGGGTCCTTTCTAAGTTTTATATTTTAGTAGAACATTTCTGTACATTTCAATACATTTTTCTTCAGTTAATTTTGAAACAGCTTTTATCATTCGCTTACTAATTTGTTCTATGTTTTGTTTAAGTTTTTCTCTAATTTCTGTCATAGACAAACTAGAATAAACAAATTTGTAACCTCCTCGTTCAAGTGTTATTTTGTCACTCCTTACAAAACCAATAGCTAGTAATTTCTTTATTGATCTTGAGATAGTTGCTCTATCCTTTGGAATCACAGCTATTATACCTTTAATGTCCAATGGTTGACCCTGATGAACACAAGAGAGTACTTCAAGTTCATTATCAGTTAGTGCATGGAAGGCTTTGATTATGTCAAAACAGGTTATTTCGTCTGAATCAAAAGAAGAAAGGGAGAAAGACATTTTTGTTCACCTTTAGAAAGTAAATGTTACATCTGCATCTAGTGCTTGAGTAACAAAATACATTCCACCTACTATATCGTCAACTTCATCTATAAAGTCTTCTCTGGTTAGACCATATCTTTCAAGAGTTGGACTGCAAACGTATATCTTAACTCCGTATTCTTTTACTTCTCGAACTGATTCGAGATAAGTGTTCTTACCCATGGGAACAATACGTTCAGCATTACCTTTTTTCAAAAGCAATCCTCCTGACATGGAGTATACCATAATTACTTCAGTGTCAAGAGCAGCACCTAAACTTGCTAAGTGTAGAGGTGGTTCTAGTCTATCAGGATAGTTTTCACCAAAAGTCACCATGATAAGAATTTTTTGTCCCAATCGTTTCACCTAAACATAGAGATTTATATCTGCTTCAGAAGCAAATTCTAACATTGTTGCAGCTCCACCGACAACACATTCGTCGATGAGATCTTTTCTCTTGAAGCCCATAACATCCATAGTCATTTGACATGCTATTAGTTTAACACCAGCTTCTATGGAAAGATCCATTAGTTCCTGTAAAGTTGCGACATTTGCTTTTTTCATCCAGCTCTTCATCATCATTGTGGCCATTCCTGTCATTCCTGGTAACATACCAACAATTTGTGGAATGGGCATAGGCATTGCAGTTTCTCCAGCTGGAGTGATCTTTATTTTCTTCAAGTTATTCTTCTTCAACATATTTAGTCCAAAGAATGTGAAGAAAATACTTACTTCATAATCCATTGCTGCTGCTGTAGAGCCTAATATCAAAGGTGTATAAGCACCTGGTATATCTCCTTTAGAAGCAATGATCATTAATCTTTTCTTTTTTTCTACCATTTTAATTCCTCATTTATTTATTTCTCTTAATTATATAGCGATAAACGCTACCATCTACAGAATGTTCTATAAGTTCATTTCCTGTAGATCTCGTCCAAGCTTGAAAATCAGCTTCTGATCCTGGATCAGTGGCTAGGATTTCCAAGTATTCACCAATTCCTATTGCCATCATTGCTTTCTTAGTTTTGAGAATAGGAAGTGGGCAACTCATATTTCGTGCATCAAGTGTATTTGCTATTTTTATGTCTGACATATTTTTCACCTTATAGATATCCCTTAAGTATAGCTTTGAAGTAAACAATTTTGAATGCTTTTTTTACAAGTCCATAAATGAAGAGATTGTGTAAACCAAACTTCTTTGGTGGGTATGCATAGCTAAAGAAGAGTAATAGAGAACGTCTTGGAGATGTAACAACAAAGCAGATGGTAAAACCATTGTATCTCTCTGTAGGTTCTTTGCCATCCATCTCCAGAATAAGATTTTTTGCAACTGTAGGTGCTGAGAAGTGAGAAACTGCACCTGATTTTGAAACAGGTAAGTTTGTACAATCACCAATGGCATAGATATTATCATGATCTTTGACTTTTAGAGTAAATCTATCTGTAGGAACAAAACCTTCTCTATCTCCTAATCCGGCTTCAATTATTACTTTATGACCTTCGTGAGGGGGAATTAGTACAAGTAAATCGTATTCGATTTCATCCCCTTCAAGAGAGATAATTTTGTTATTTTCCTTATCAACATTTTCAAAATTAAAGAATTCAACAAATTCTATTCCTCTCTTATCATAGAGTTTCTGTATTTTTTCTGCAACTCTAGGTTCAGGATAAGGTCTAAGAAGAGGGTATAGGAACTTGATTGTTGATTTATCTCTAATTTTTCGTTTCCTTAAATATCTATCAACCATAAACGCAAATTCCATTGGTGCAGGAGGGCATTTATAGGGAACTGTAGATGGAGAAATTACAACTGTTCCTCCATTGAAGTTTCTCAAAGCTTCTTGAAGTTCTGCTGTTGCTTGAGTTAAATAGAAATGATGAACATTGTCCTTATCATAAGCACCAACCTTCTCTTCTGCCATTCGAGCTCCGGTAGCTATAACTAAATAATCATAAAGTATCGTTTCGCCGTTTGATAACTCTACGGATTTGATTTTTGTATCTATTTTTGTTGCCGTTGCAGGAATGTGTTGAACTCCTTTTTTCAAGACTTTTCTGATTGGGGCATGAAATTTTTTCAATGGATCCTTCCTAAAACTCCAATATAGATAAAATGGTTCATAGACGGTGTCTTCCCTTGGTTCAATGAGAATGATACTAACGTCTTTCCGTTTGGTTTTCATGGCAATTTTGTTGGCAACATTTATGCCACTAAAACCCCCACCAACTATAACTACTCGTTGCATAAATATCCCTCTAGTGTAGCTTCTTGACGATGTAACGATCGTATCCATCCTCATATATGACTTCAACAAGATCATGTTTTGCTTTGGTAATCCATGCAGGAACATCATTTCGTGTTCCAGGTTCTGAGCTAAGAAGAGAGAGAAATTCACCAACTTCAGCTTGACGAATAGCTTTGATTAGCTCCATCATAGGGCCCGGGCAGAAGCTTCCGCGTGCGTCAACCTCTATTGCTATATTGTAATCTGACATAAACATTCACTATTACTGTCGCTTATGGAACACCTCTGCACAACCGTTATTTAAGCCTTTTCTTTCGTATAAAAAACGTCTCTCCAAAAATATTTTTCATGTATGATTTCAATCGATTAATTGAAAGGAAGAAATTTATTAATGTTAAATGTTTCATTATCTCAATGAGAAAGACTCAAGCTCTATTCCTTATTGTTCTATTTGTTAACTTTCAATTTCTCAATGTTGTTGTAAATTCTTCAGCAACATTTAACGTTAGAAATCAAGCGACACTTGAACCCTATCGTTGGCTTTGGGAAGAGTTTTCTAATGCTCCCGGGCCAATTAGTGGTGAAGATGTAGTTTATTGGGGTGCGAATTTGGGTCCCTATCACAATTACACAGAATTAACAGATAAGCTTGTACTCCTGAATGCTACTTTTCCTGAAATAGTGGATGTATTTTCTATAGGAAAAACTTGGCATAACAATGATGTGTGGTGTGTAAAATTAACTAATGAAACAGTAACCAGCTCTAAAACTGAATATTATATCGTCGCAGAACATCATGCTAGAGAATTAATTTCTGTAGAAAATGCACTCTATTTCATAGATAAAATAGTATATGATTCAATCTTTGGTCTCTATGAAGAGCTATTATCAAGTAGAGAATTATATGTCATTCCTATGTTAAACCCTGACGGTATCTCGATTATTCATTGGTTTCCTGAGCAACGAAAAAATCTTCATCCTATTGACGATGATGGTGATGGGCTCAATGACACCGATATGGATGGTTTACTTGACGATGAGCTGGAAAGGACATATTACTGGGATTCTGTCGCAAATACTTCTGCTATTCGAGAATTTGATTTAGATAGTGATGGATTCATAGCTGAAGACTTACCTGGAGGAGTTGACCTTAATAGAAATTATGGTGTAAACTGGGAAGGAACAGGTTCTTCTTCTGTAAAAAATAATCCTCTTTATCGCGGAGCTTATCCCTTCAGTGAGAATGAAACTCAAATCATGAGGGATTTTATGAGAGAACATGCTTTCAATTTTGCTATTAGTCTTCACAGTGGAGTAAAAGCGATACTAACACCATGGGCTCACAATGGTTCCCTGCCTTTAGCAGATGTAGATGAATATAATGCACTACTAGTTGACTTACAAGACATACTCCATTGGCCACTATGGAATGAATCCGCAGGATATATCGCAAATGGTGCTTGGGAGGATTACAGTTATGCATCTCATGATATTATCTGTTTTACCTTAGAAACATATACGGATATTTGGACAGGGTCATACTTTGATTATTTCAATCCTCCTGGAACTCAGATCCTATCTAACTGTGAATATGTTTACCCAGCTATGATCTATTTAGCTGAAGAACCAAGATTAACTTATTCCAACAACCTCCCTAGTATAGAAGTAACAAACCCTTCAACAGTTAATCAAGTATTTGAAAATTATACCATAACCTGGACAATGGATGACTTGGATGGAGATAATCTGAATTGTACAGTCTTAGTATCAGATAATGGTTGGAACTGGGATGTTTTGGGTACAAATCTTATAGATCAAGCATCCTTTTTCTGGAATGTAAATTCTGTAAATCCAGGTTCATACTATCTAAAAGTCGCAGTATATGATGGAAAGGATTGGATATCTGATATAAGCGAAATTAGGTTAAACGTCCGAAATGTAAAACCTCCCTCTCCTTTTGCATTCTATATTCTTGCAGGTATTTTTGGTACTCTAGCAGTTGTCTACCTCTTCTTCTATATACGAAAATCTAAAAATCTTTACAAGATGTGGGGACCTGAAGTTAGTAAAAAGTAACTGAACCATTTCAACACTTCAAGTCTTCTTACCTACCTCTAACAAATGTTTTATAGTCCTTGCTCTATTTGTATAATTATAGGTAAAACAGTTGGGGTTCAATGTTTGACCAAACATATATTATCTTCAAATATGTTGTAGCATTAGCATTAATCTTGGGGGGAGTTGTTGCAACATATTGGGGAATTAAAAGACAAAATCCGTTCTATAAGCTATGGGTAGCATTTCTCATTTCTTATGGTATATTTGAGATAATTGAGGTATTAGAAAACCAGAATAGTGAATTATTAATTCTCTATCGTGCTTTACAAGTTGTTCAAGCAGTTGCCTTGATTATCCTTTTTGCAGCTTGTTTAGAACAATCTATGATTATAACGTCCAGAGCAAGCAGAATTCTTGCAATCAGTCTATCTACTTTGGCACTTTATTTCATAGTTATACCGTTAGATGGATCAATAGAGAGTTTCAAAATTTTAACTATTTCAATTTATAATGTTATCTTGACAGATATTTATGGATTCATTTATGGTTCTTTAATTCTAGTAAGCTCCTTCCTCCTAATAGGTGTCTACATCCGATACTTCAAACTTGCATCTTCATCAAAAAGTAGAAGGATAAAGGTAAAACGGGACATAACCTTACTTCTTATTATATTGTTAATTGGATTTGCAAGTCTAGTAACTGTAAGAAGGAAGCTGCTTGAAGAAAATATTCTAGCTTTCAATATAGCTGATCTTGCATATACTTTTGTGGTTGGTTTAGTGGTCTCATTCTATCAAAGCCAATCTCTATCTCATGGTATTGAGGCAATTCTAGTTGTAGATCGAGAAGGTAACCCTCTGCTAGGTTATTCTCCTCTCCGAGGTAGAAGGATCTCTTTTGAAGAAAAAATAATAGCAGCTTCTGGATATCTTGCAGGTCTTTTTCACTTTGTTCGTGAGTATGTAGCTACATCCGCAGAAGAGCAATTCAAAGAATTGAAAACAAGTTCCTCTACCATGTCCTTCAATGCAGGAGAAAAAATCTTCATTATAATACAAACAAAGATTTCAAGCAGAGTTTTAGCGAAAACCACAAAGCTGGTTATGGAAGAGTTGGATGGCTATCTTGTGGATTTCAAAGCAAATGAAATGCTAACAGAGGAACAGATTGATTATGTACTAACACTACTAGAGAAAAATTTCACTCTCATGTCTTGATCTTACATAACTTCACTAAAACTTATATTTTTCAAAGAATTACTATTACTAATGATTTCTATTTCATTTGTTCTAGGAACAAGACCTGAAATAATAAAACTAGCTCCAATAATACTTGAAGCTCAGAAAAGAGAGATTTCTTTCAATGTAATCCATACAGGCCAACATTACGACGTTGAAATGTCCGAGCAATTCTTGGAATCCTTAAACTTGCCATCTCCAGATATTAATCTAGAAGTAAAATCCTCAACTCTCCACACTCAACTAGGAAAAATGGTAACAAAACTTGGAAATTATTATAAGAAGAATAAACCTGATATCGTGTTAGCTGTAGGTGATACTATAAGTGTACTAGCAGCTGCTTTAGTTAGCACTCAAAATAACATCCCCTTTGGTCATATTGAAGCAGGTTTGAGATCTTATGATAATACCATGCCCGAAGAAATTAATCGCAGACTTGCAGATAGCATTGCAACGCTTCATTTCGCTCCTTCTGACAGAGCTGTCTTAAACCTCCTAAACGAAGGAATTGAACCCAAAAGAGTGTTCAATACAGGAAATACTATAGTAGATGCAATCCGTATCTATTCCTCGAATTTAACTAAAACTAAGACTTCACAAGCTGATATGATTCTTCAGGATGTAAAAGGAGATTATTCTATTTGTACAATTCACAGAGTATCCAATGTAGAGAATAAAGAGAACTTGTTAGAAATTATACAAGCCTTAGAATCTTTCAGAGGATATCTGAAAATCTTTTTATTACATCCTAGAACAGAAAAGAAATTGCTCGAGTATAACTTATTCGATAAATTCAAACAGATAGAAGGTTTGTATGTTTACAAGTCAGTAAATTACATGTCAATGTTAAAACTATTAAAAGATGAAAAATGTCACCTCATTATCACCGATTCAGGAGGTATAATTGAAGAAGCGTCGGCATTGAAAATTCCATGTATCACAATCCGACCAAATACAGAGAGACCAGAAACGGTTGAAGGGGGAGTTAACTTTCTTGTGAGACCTAAAGCGCTTGAAATTCTTCAAACAATTGAACTCGTTTTATCTGATAAAGATATATTGAAGAAAATGAAGGATTTTACAAATCCATATGGTGATGGTTTTAGTAGTGGAAGGATATTAGATATTATTGAAGAAAAACTTACAAAGGTGACTTTTCAATCTCCAGAATCTTATAAGTTTGGATCAAAATCATTTTACCTAATTGATATTCAAATACCGATAAAAACAGCCTCTTTAGAAGAATTATATGGATGTACAGTAACAATGGTTTACGGTACGGACGGAGAACCTTTACCTATTCCGGAAAAATTAGAAAAAGGTTTTAGGGTGAGATTGTCTCTATAGTATTAAATACTGATATCCGTAAGTACTTTTAATAGTACCCTAACAGCTGCAAATATAGCTATTAGCCAAAATCCTGTTAAGATTACTTCTGATTTTATTTTGTGTAAGTATCTTGGAACTATGTTTGCAGTAATTAAAGTACCTGCTGCCATACAAATAACTATTCCCCAATGAATATACGATCCAAGAAGTAAACGAAGCCCTAAACCAAAAGGAGTCGCAAATAGAATTGTGAATGTTGAAGTAGCAGTTGCAACTGCTGCAGGAAGTCCTAATCCCATTGTCAGTATTGGTACATAGATAACTCCACCACCTAAACCTAGTAGTGAACCGATAAATCCACCTACAGTTGCAATTAACACTCCAGGTAACAACTTTGCTGTGTATTCGAATTTTGTTCCTCTTTTGTCTTCTAATTCTCTATAGAGAACAGTGTGTAACCACCATGGTTTATCTTTCTGACTTTCTTCAATTTCGACTTTGTTGATTGTTTTTTCTTTTACTGGAATCCCTCGTCTTTTCTTACTCCAGCTGATGATAATCGTTGTAATTTTGTATGTCGCAATTAAAATCATTGTAACAGCAAAAATGATTTGATAAAGATCAATCTCAACATCCTGTTCCTTAATGAATAAATTTGAGAATAATGCTCCAGAAATGGCTCCTGGAATTGCAAAAATCATAAATGTTATTGCTATTCTGAAATCAATACGTTTTTCTCTAATATAAGAAATAGATCCACTCAAAGCTGTTACAATTATTACTCCTAAAGATGTGACTGTTGCTACATCTCCAACAGTTAAACTTGGGTCAACTTGAGAAGAGACAAAAGTTTCCAGAAGAAGTGGAAACCCAATTAGCAGTATAGGAACGTTTAGTAAACCTCCTCCAATACCAAAAGTAGGAGAAATTGTTCCAGAAATTAATCCAGCACCAAACAAGAGTAGATAATGCCACCATTCAAATCCAACAAAAATTTCCATTAAATACACCTAATATTTACAATTGATAGAAAAGACTGTGTTTAAAACTTTAATGCTTAACCAAAAATCTACATGTAGAAATTATTTTAAAGTAGTTCGAACTAATACCCTCCTATGAGTTCAGAAAAGGAAAATGCTATTGCTGATCAACTTCTTTCTCTAATCGATAAGAAGAATGTCTGGGAATTAGAAATACTTTCATCAATCATTAATATAAATTCTCAAGATCTCAATGATTTCATCAAAGAACTTCCTATGGCTTTCGGATTGGCAGTTTCCGGAAAAAAAGTATTCATTACACCTGATCTTGTACGTGATGTTAAGGCTGAAATTAAAGAAACCTTTGTTTCTTGGTACCAGAGTACAGGCCCTGGAACATACACACAATCTTCTTTGCTATCCAAGGAAATTATAAGAGAAGACTTTGCTAGAAATTTAAGATTAGAGAAAAAAGCAAAAGTTAAGATCACTGTTTATGGAGATAACTTTCTTGTACAAAGAGTTATTGATACATATTTGATTAAAGACAATGTTCAAACCGAATATAATTATGAGGGGGGGTATGAACCAATTAATACAGGAAAAACTATAGGGAATGATATTGTAGAATGTCAATTCAGTGTGATTAATTATGGTCGTGAAATAACATCTCTTGCTAACCTTCTCTTTGAATTATCAGAGGGATTCTTATTAGTTTTCAATCCTTTGGATAAAATGCAAGTGTTGAAATCGACCAACATAATACTTCTTCTTTCTCAAAAAAGAAGGTCAGATTTATTTGTTACTTTTCTAGGTATAATAACAGAAGAAGAAGGAAGAGAATCCATCAATGAAATTGCTTCAGTTTTATCAAATATAGTTGGACAACTTGAAACTATTCCACAATTTAAGGTGTCATTTGCAATTCTTTCAGATGAGTATCAAATAGAGAGAAAAATAAACGATTTATTACAAACCTCTCAATTGTTGGTAAAAAAGGATTGAGTTTACCCTGGTCTAATTTCTTCATTTTCTACTAAATGTGGATAAGCTCGAAATGCAATGTTTATTGGGATAAATCCTATAATTAGAAATAATATGGATATGATTGCTAGTACTATCCCTGCAATTACTATTGTTGCAGTTATTGTTTCGTTTGAAATAAACCAATTTATGAAAAATAGTGTATAAGATAGAGACTGAACTCCAAAACCTATAGAGATGAAGTACTTAGGATATTTCGCAATGACTCTTTTGAGGTAAAGAGAAGCTAATTGCTTCTGTAGGAAGAAAAATCCAATCGCATATACAATGCAAGATAAAATAAGTCCTATATCACCAAGGTAGACTAGAACTTCTGTGTCAATCCAAGTTGCTGATATTAATAATAGTAATCCGAGTAGTAATATTCCTGATCCCACAAAAATTAATACAGCAATCAATTTTCCGCGCTCCCATGCAAATTCACTCTCTTCACTAAAATTCAATGCAGCTTTACCCATCCCCACTAAACCTATTAAGATTGGTGCATATAATATTTGTAAAGGATCCCATCCACCGAATACAGCTAAAGCAAGACCAGACGTGAATATACCTAATAATATGTAGAAGAAAATGACTAGTATGCTTCCACTTGTGTAAAATTTGGAGCTTCTATATATAGTCAGTTTAACCACCTATTCCTTATCTTTTGTTTTAGCTAAATTTTCTTCTTCTTTGGCTTCTAATACAATAGATTTATCCTGTTGCCGAATATTTTTCCTTCTTAGCAGATTTAGTGTGTTTGTTAATTGGAAAAGACCGAGGATTATCCCAAATTGTGCTAATAAGAATAGGGCGAATGCAGTGTTCTGTAACCAAACAGGTAATGTCTGAGGATAAACATAAACACTGTACCAGGACAATACACTTGGAATAGATAAAACAAGAAATCCTATAGGAACAAGAAAATCTGACTTTGTGTTAATATTATTTTTATCTAGTAAGTCATCAAAGAAGAATTTATTTAACGTAAATGCTGCTACTAATGATACATAAAATACAATGAGTAACACTAATCTCACAAAAATAATAGGAGATAAGTCCCATATCTGTTCTCTACCTAGAATATAATAGAGAATTACTACAATAATGTCAAAAGTCGCGCTAACTAAAAATACCAAACTTGTAGGTAACCAAAGCTTGAACTCTTTATTTTCTCTTCCTGCTCTTAAGATTCCAATTGCAAAAAGTATAATTACGCAATCAAATGCTACAGATAAAATCAAAGGTAAATTTGGATATTGTGGTCCTAGCAAAGTATTGCTTATAGTAATAATAGATTGAAGTAAAACCATAGTCCAAGCTGAATAGAAAAGATGTTTTACAATATCACCGGACGTGTCCATTCTTTCACCTTTTAATGTAAGGGTTCGTTTCACCACAATTTGAACAATAAACTGCATCGTGTTCAAGTTCTAGACCACATTTAACACAGAACATCTTTTTGCCTTTAAAGTCATCAGGAGGAATTATTGTGGACTTATAATCAATTTCATCTTCTTTTCTTTCTGATGGAAGGATGGGTCTTTGTCTCCCCAAACCTAACATTGATTGAGCAGGTTTCTGATCTCTCTGACCTCTCTGACCTCTCTGACCTCTCTGTTGAGCAAATGCAGTTCGTTGAGCATCTTGTTTTTCCCAGAATCCTTCAGGAAGTTTATCTAGGATTACATAGGCTCGTCGTAAATACCAGAACCCCCAAACAATCATAACAACAGCTGCTAAACCTATATAATATGCAACGTTATTGAATGTTTTAAATTCTTCTAGAATAGCTTGGTTTCCTTCAGAATCAATGTATTGTATTGTATTAAGAGGTACTATCAT
Source organism: Candidatus Heimdallarchaeota archaeon (assembly GCA_030611665.1). GTDB lineage: Archaea > Asgardarchaeota > Heimdallarchaeia > Heimdallarchaeales > Heimdallarchaeaceae > UBA460. The sequence continues at coordinate 15,596 of JAUWPI010000001.1, forward strand.
GTACATAATAACATAAATTAATTGAAGAAAGAAGCCAAGTGGAAGAGATAATTGACCTTTGAAAACATTTCTCTTTTCTAGTCTGAATCCATCTAAAGTCTGTTTCATCAATACAAAAGCTGCGAGTAAAGAAACAAGTGAAATAATAGATAGTATATTGATAACAAGTGTATCAGTATCTGATGTGAGAATAATTTGAGCTTCTGTTAAACCAATGATAATGTAACCTGGTATGTTGATTATTCCTCCTAATAGTACCAAAATTGAAGAATACAACAAATTTTTGTTTTTCTCCTCTTTATAGAAGAGAAAGAAACCATATGCTAAACCTATTAGTAATAAATCACCAACGATCAACAAAGCGATATAAAAAAACAAGTTTATACTCTGAATAAATGGTCCGATGAACATTTGAATAACCTTTACAAATACGATGATTAGTGCAGACCATGTTATAATTTTTCTAGTCCTGGTAGAAATTTTATTGACTGGTTGAACAACTTCTGTTACAGCTATATCTTCATCAGTGAATATTGGTTTAAATTCTTCTGACATCTAAATTTATCTTGTATGACTCATATTTAAATATGCACAAATAAGAGCGTTTCCGCTGCCATTTTCAAGATAAATAAATTTCAAAAAACCAAAAAAAGGTAAACTATATAAGTACGCCTAGTCACTTTTTGTTGATGAGATTATCTTCCTCGTTATCATTGCTGGTTTTTGCTTTAGCATTTTTAAGTGTTTTAACTCCAGCTATGTATGATTCTGAGGGATTTGCTGTTAACTGGATTGACTTACATGAATCTCCTCCTTTGTGGATTTTACTTGCAGCAACAGTACTTGTAGGTTTACAAGATGCTGAATTACTTTCTGGAATTCAGTTCCTAAAAAGTTCTAATAGTAGAATAGTGCGGCTTATACTCATCGCTATTGCCATTGGTATGTCATATGCTATGGAATTATCTGTAAATTTCCATTTATCTGCAAATACTTTCTGGAACGAAAGTATCGTCTTTCTTATTCCTGCCAGTACTGTAGTACGAGATAGCATTGGGATCGGTTACCATTTGATTCGATTGTGTCGTGTGATATTGCTCTTTGGCTTTCTCGAAGCTCTTATAGAGAGAAATCCTATGAAAGGTAGAGTCCATGTTGAAAAATTGTATGAAGATTCTTTCACAAAGGATAAGAAGTAGGAAAACAGTTTTTAATTGAAGTTGACCATACTTCAATATAACCCCTTAATTTGATTGTGATGACAGATACTATATTCATTCCCTATATTTCCTTGTTAGTTTTAGATGAGATGGGGATGGCTTTGAGGAGTTCAATACCCAATCCAGATATCTCAAGAGATGAAATTATGGGCATGGGAAATTTCTACAGCCCTGTTATATCTGCATCTTCACCTAATTTAGAGATTTATGGGCCTTTTACCTATACCTCATTTCAAGAAATATCATCTACTAATAGTATCTTTTCGCAAAGTGGATTCTAAAAACAAAGTGATGAGATCAAAGGCTACAAGCGATTTATCGTTTTGTCAATTGTTAATTATATACGACAAACAATGCGATCAGAAAGTAAAATTCGGACATAGTAAAATCTATGATACAGTTGAATCGTTCTTACAACAATTTACAGATATCGACCAAATCACCGATAAAAACTTGATTTCTTTAAGTGAGTCACTCATTGAAAACATCTTGCTAGATGAACAAATTAAATCAAAGAGTCTAGAGGATGTAGTACGTGATATAGCTTCTCGCTTTAATACAATTCAACAAATTTCTAATCTCCTTAATCGAAGAACCAAAATAGGAATAATTACTTCTGACTCGCTTTCTTACAATATACTAATTCAGTCCCTGTTCCATTATCAGAATATTGATTTTATATATGAATTTAGCAGAAACGAGTATATTAGCCGAATTGATACCTACTTTATGAGAATTGTGCTTACACTTCTATTTGACTTAGAAACAATAGCTGGAAAAGAGTATTTCAGAGAAATGGATTATTATATCTATTTGGCTTCGTGTGAGGATATAACATCTGCATCACGACATATACGAAATATAGATGAATTGATAAAGCTTGATCCGAAATCAAAAATCTTCTTAGTAACCTTTGAGAAATCAGAGAATTTAGACTTAAAAGTCAAAAAAGCTCTTTTTACTGAATCAGATCGTAGGAAAAATGTTCAATTAATGATAACTGTTGGAGATATATTTCGGACATTGGATAATGCCATCTACTTAATACTCAACGATGTATTAGAATTGAGAAATATTCTTGTGTCGAAAAACATCTGAAAAGTATGTCTAAAGTGTTTCTATCGTATTTATTTTGATTTAACACAATTTTTTATTTTCTAACCATTTCTCTATTATTTCAAATAATTGGAATCTTCCTGAATCTTTTGGAATCACATGCCCTCCTTTCTCAATCCACTCTAATTCCTTATCAGAAGACTTAACGTTATTATAAATCCAGCTTGGGAATTCTGAGGAGATGCTGGGGTCATTTTTGCTTTGAACCACCAAAATCGGGACAGAAATTCTGGGAACAAGTTTTTTCACTCTTACTAATAGCTTATGCAGCTCAGATATGCTTTTTAAAGGATATTTCCCGTAGGATTTATGACTCTCTAAAGAATCTAGATCATCCCAGCCAGTTTCTATATTTTTTATGTGTTTAAGGAAAATGTGAACTGGTAATATCCTAACTAATAACATTCGGTAGTCTACTGGTTTGTATGGAGCTGCCATCACAATAATTCCTGTAATATCTGGGTTGTTTGCTCCTAAATACAAAGTAATAGCACCCCCCATTGATAAGCCCACTATGAAGACATTTTCATAATCTTTACAAAGATCTTGTAATTGATTCTGTGCATATTTCACCCACTCTCTCCACTTTGTTTTAGCCATATCTTCAATCGTAGTTTCATGCCCTGGTAGAGTAATATTGTTAACATAATATCCTTTACTCACTAAGAATTCATCTAATGGAACCATCTCATGATGTGTTCCCGTAAAACCATGTATTAAGAGAAAGGCAGTGTTCTTTGTTTTGAGTGATACTTTTGATGAATTCATTGATTGTCATTTTCCATCCTATTAATAAACTGTCTCTTTTTTCACATAGAAACACTCAATAACGCTATTTACATATTATTTTCTGTGATTGATTCTATTTGGTATTGGATTGTAATCGGAATTCTTTCTTTAATATTAATGATATGGTTAATTTTCGCGATATACCATGGAATCAGATTTGAAGCAATTTTAGCATTTGGATATATCTTCTTGATATTAGGGATGTCATTTACGCTAGGTGAGTACCTTCCAATCCCTTATTACCAACATATTGCAAGTAGTTTAACATTGTTAGGTACGCTTCTGATACTGTTAGGATTACTATGTTCCAATAGAAGATGGGTAAGAAGAAAAGGAACTAAAAAATTGAATAGTTTTAAAAACATGCGCGTTTTTGCTTATATAAGGCATCCAATGATATTTGGAACTGTAATATTATGCTTTGCGCTGATATTTCTAGCTAACTCCATTTTATCAAATGTGTTTGCTGTTTTGGCGGTAATGTGCTTTTTCTTGGCATCTTATGAAAAAGACAGTTACATGGAGAAAAAATATGGTTATCCCTACAAAGTTTATGAACGTAAAGTTCCACGATTTAATATTATTTGGGGTATAATAAAGGCATTTAGATCTAACAATCCTGGTAAGGGAGAGAAGAAAAAAGAAGAAATACTTTATGAGTAATATTTCGTTTAATTATTTTATCAAATCAGTGATAATTGTAGGACAGACGTCAATAACCCCATTCATTTTTTCAAGATGCTCTAGAAAATCAGTAAGTTTCTCATCATCTTCAAACCAACATTCCATCATTATCATATGATCACCACTAGATGAATATAAACTCAATATCATGTCATTTTTCTTAAGTTTCTGAATTACAGCTAAATATCTTTGAGGAGTAGTATCAAGACCAATTAACGCTTTTACCCCAAAACCTAATTCTCGAGGATTTATCTCAACAGAATATCTAGTAATGATCCCTTGCTCCTCCATCTTCTTGACTCTTTTACGTACAGCAGTTTCAGTAACATTTAATTCAGCTGCGATGTCAACAAAAGATTTTCTCCCATTCCTCAATAATTCTTTGATTACAGCCATATTTGAGGTTTTATTTTTACTAGCAATCGTGTTCGAAATTCAAACCACCTTGTTTTGATATTCGAAAAGATTTATATAAACCTATTCTTAAGTCAAAATGGTGAATATGTATGTCACTAAAAGAATATGAAGAAACTGGAAAAATCCCTTTAATTGGAACACTGTTCCCAAAGATGGCCGTGAATACAACTCATGGACTGAAAAGATTACCTCATGATTACAAAGGAAAATGGTTAATTTTATTTAGTCATCCTGCAGATTATACTCCCGTCTGCACAACTGAATTTGTTTCTTTTCAAAAGCATTATGATGAATTTGCTGCTTTGAATGTAGAATTACTCGGTTTAAGCATAGATCAAGTTTTTAGTCACATTAAATGGGTTGACTGGATTAAAGAAAATTTAGACGTTGAAATTAAATTTCCTATCATTGCAGACCATGGAGAGGTTGCTAGACAACTAGGCATGTTACATGCCAAGGGTTCCAACACAGTAAGAGCTGTTTTCATAATGGACCCCAAAGGAATCATTAGAGCAATACTTTACTATCCTTCAGAACTCGGAAGAAATATGAAAGAAATTCTGAGAATGATAAAAGCTTTGAAAATTGCTGATAAACACGAAGTAGCCATGCCAGCTAACTGGCCAGAAAATGAACTGTTTGGTGATAATGTTATTATTCCTCCTGCAGGAACTGTTGAGAAGGCTAAAGAAAGACTTGCTGATGAAACTATTGAATGTTTAGATTGGTGGCTATGTCACAAAAAAAATCCTGAAAAATAATCTTTTCTTTTCTTTTTTTTAGAAAGAATTAAATGACAGAGTAACTATTTCTGTTTATGAACGAAACGATAGACTTTGTAGATACACACACTGATCCTGATGTGAAAATCAGAGTCGCAAAGTTTCCATGTACAAATGAAAAGTATTTAAAAAGAAATATCATCATCGTTCCAGGATGGTTAAGTGCTATAGATAATTTCACCACAACGGCTAGAAAATTACAAGCTTATGGTAACATCATTATTTATGAACCTCGAGGATTTGGAGAATCTCTCACCCCTCACAAGAAAGGTCTTTTCACTGTTGAAGAGTACCAAGAAGAACTCAAAAAAGTTATAGATCATCTGAAACTTAAAAACAATGATTTCATTGTGTTAGGCAGTTGTTCTGGTGCTGCTATGGTTTTTAGTTATGTCTTAGATGGCAAAGGTAAGAAACCTAATGCATTAGTGATTTTCAGTCCTCAAGAACATTATAAAACCCCTTTTTGGCTCCCGATCTTAGGTTGGATTCCAACGTTTTTTATGAGTTTTATACAAAAACTAATTATTATATTTTATAGGTTATACGTAAAAATTCGAAGTAAAAAGGAATCGGAAACTGTTACTTGGGCTGAAGAACGTTTGAAGAAAAATGATGCTTGGAGTCTTAGACGGTATGTTTTGGAGTTTATTACTTCATATAATATTGTAGGAAGACAGAAAGAAATCGATATCCCCATGCTCATCTTTATAGCTAAGAAAGATTATTTCGTGGATCCAAAAAAATCCAAGGAGTTTACACATCATCCTAATACTGAAATCTTCCAAGTTGATGTATCAATGCATAGGTTACAAGAAGGAAATGAGAAATTAATAGCTGAAGAAGTGAACAAATACTTAAACAAAATAAAATTATAATTATTCTACTCAGACGGAAGAAGAGACACAATGATTGTACCTATACCAGTTGATGTACCAATTATAGGAGCTGCTGGAGTAACAAAATATCTGTTAATTTTTAGTCTATTGCAAAGTTTTTCAATTATTAGATCTACACCATCTTGGTTTTCCACATGAGAGATTACCAAATCATATGAGATGGATTTATTAACGTTCTTAATTGCAAGACTAATCAGGCGTTTAGACATTGATTTGTTTGTAAAAAATCCAGGTAATGTATTTTGCAAAATTCCTGGTATTTCCATTACAGCTACTGGTTTTATTTTTATTAATTTCGTTAAATTCAAAACGAATTTTGACTTCAACCGTCCTGATTTATAGACGTTGTCCAAAGTATGAAAACCAACATCTAAGAAGTACTTCTTCTTAAGAATATTAACAGATTTTTCAATTTCTTCTATTTTTGCACCTTTGAAGTTTAGCTCGAATATTTTTAAAATTATTAATCCTTGTACTCCTGAAGCTGATTGTGTATCTATTACAGTGACTTTTCCTTTGAATTTGTTAGCTGCTATTCTATGTGCGTTAAAGGTTGATCCACTTAGTTCACTTGAAACAGAAACAGAGAAAATATGCTCAAAGCCGTGTTGCTCAAAACCTTCCTTTAATTTTTCAGCAAAGTCGCTTGGTTCAGGATTTGTCGTCGGAGGGATAAGATCTCTGGTTCTTATTAAATCGTAAAAATTCTCTATTGAAATATCAACGCCAAGCTTCCAATATTTGTCATCAAAATAAACAACATGTGGAATTATAGCAACATTGTACTTCTCCATCAATTCTTTTGGTAAGTCTGCTGCTGAGTCTGTTATGACACCAATTTTCATTTGAACACTTTCTAGATAAAATTTTGATTATACTACTTATAAATTTGTTTGATGATAGATGTCTTAAAGTTTATATTATATCTTTGATTTATTTTTATTGGTATCTTCAATGAATACAAAAGCAAAAATTGAAAGTGCTTTAGGAAAAACTAAAGCTGATATTATACTTAGGGGTGGAGTTGTAGCTAATGTTCAGACCAAGGAGATGATTGAATCTGATGTTGTTATAACAGCAGGTTACATCAGTCATGTTGGAAAAGATACGGCTTATTTTGAAAGCAAAAAGACAAGAATTATCAATTTAGAAGGGAAAATAATTTGTCCTGGATTGATTGAATCTCATATTCATGTAGAATCTTCTATGTTATCTATAACACAATTTTCAAGGGCAGTAATTCCTCATGGAACAACTACTTGCGTTATCGATCCACATGAACTTGCCAATGTAGCTGGAGTTCAAGGATTGGAAGTTTTCCTAGAACAGGCTAAGAAGTCACCTATTCGATTTTTGATTGAAGCTCCTTCTTGTGTTCCCTCTTTACCCGGATTTGAAACTTCTGGGGCAGAATTGAATTCATCAGCCATTACACAATTAATGGAACGGGATGATATTTTTGCATTAGCTGAGATGATGAACTATCCCGGTGTTTTGCTTACCGATAAGGAAGTCTTAGCAAAAATTGATGCAGCAAAAAATGCTAGAAAGTTGATTGAAGGACATGCTCCTTTATTAAAAGGAAAAGAATTGCAAGCTTATATTGCTGCAGGAATATCTTCTGATCATGAAGCCTCTAGTGTAGAAGAAATTCTTGAAAAATTACGTTTAGGAATGAAAATACAACTAAGAGAAGGTTCCTTTGCTAAGGATTTATCGAATGTTGTGCAGGAATTAAAAGAAATGGAAATTGATACTAGAAACATAATGATTGCATCAGATGACAGGAACCCAGTTGATTTATTTGAGAAAGGTCATCTTGATTATTCTTTTAGACTAGCTGTAAACGCTGGTATGAATCCTTTGACTGTTCTACAAATGCTTACTATTAACCCTGCTACTCATTTAGGAATGGACAGTGAAATTGGTTCTATTGCTCCAGGTAAAGTAGCAGATTTGATTGTTGTTGATAATTTGAAGGATTTTAACTTAGTTACTACTATTGCTGAAGGTCAGATTCTTTTTGAGGAAGGAGAACTTAAACTGAAACCTAAAAATGAGAAGTATCCTAAATTTATTGTCAATACTATGTTCAATCTGGAAATCCCTCAGTTAGCAGACATTATGTTTATGGCTCCTGAGAAAGAAAAAGTGAAAGTGCGAACCATTGGAATAAATGAGCATTCTCTAATTACTGATAATTTGGTTTCAGAACTAAAAGTCGTGGAAAAATTTATTGTTCCAGATTTGGAAAATGATGTTCTTCCAGTAATAGTTATGAATCGGCATACAGATGAGCAATGCATTGGAAAAGGATTTGTCAAGGGTTTAGGGATAAAAAATGGTGCGATTGCAAGTACGGTTGCTCACGATTGTCATCAGCTAATTTGTGTTGGTACTGATTACAATATGATGATTGAAGCTATTTGGGAATTAAAAGACTCTAATGGTGGGTTAGCGGTTGTCACTGAAGAAGAAAATACAGTTTTACCATTAGAATTTGCAGGAATTATGAGTGTAAAGAAATATGAAGAAGTCATAGTTGATTTCAAGCGTTTAGACGAGGCTTTAGAAAAACTAACTCCTAAAATATCTGATCCTTTTATGGCTTTAGCTTTTGTTGCATTACCCGTTATACCTCACCTAAAACTTACAGATCAAGGGTTAATGGATGTTGATAAATTTACACTAACTGATGTTATAATTGAGTAATCTTAGTATATTAATTTACAAAAATCTATCTCTTTTTCCACAAGATTTTTTATTTCATTCGTCTTGAGATTAACGATGACAAAATTACTCTTTCAAGATGATTCTTACATTAAGGAATTTGAAGCAGAAATTAAAGAAATTATTGACGACACTGTTGTTTTAAACCAAACTGCTTTTGCTTACCGTGGAGGTGGTTTACAGAGTGACACAGGCTATCTAGAAATAACTTCAGGTGAGAAATATGAGCTGATTGAGGCGTATTTCAAAAGTGGTAAAGTGTTACATAAACTCTCACCCCCCCCGCAGAAGAGTTTGTTAAACCAGAAAGTTTCTTGTTCACTTAACTGGGATACACGTTATAGACAAATGAGGATGCATACTGCGATTCATGCTTTATCTGGAATATTATTCAAAAAATATGGATCTACAGTCACTGGTGGGAGCATAACTCCTGATAGAAGTAGAGTGGATTTTGAAATCGACCATCTGAGACAAGAAAGAGTCGAAGAAATCGTTCTAGAAATTAATAAGATTCTAGCTGAAGATCACCCTGTTTCTGTTTCCTATATGGAACGTGAACAAGCTCTCGAAATTCCTGATTTAATTCGAACGAAAGTGAATTTGATTCCAACGAGTGTTAAAACAATCAGAATTGTTGAGATAAAAGGGGTGGATATGCAAGCAGACGGGGGAGTGCACGTGGCTAATACAAATGAAATTGGTGAGTTTGTTTCACTTAAATCAGAAAATAGAGGAAAGAATAACAAAAGGCTGTATTTCACTGTAAAACCCTAACAATTAAGAATAAAAGGGGATTAACCGCAATCTTTTAAAATGTGTGTTATTGAACGATAAAACGAGAATATTAAAAGGAAAATTGGGATATATATGAAAAAAGCTAAGATGTTCGGAATAATATTAATTCTTACTTTCACAATTCTAGTATTTGCTAATACTTCACTAGGAAGTGAATTATATCAACAAACCTCGAAAGTCACAAGTACAACAGAGGATTGTTATGAGTCACTTCTTGCCCCTGAAACATTCAATTTAACACTCCTTAATAATGTTACATATGGTCCATCTGTAAAAAATAAAGCTATAATAAAATGGAAAGTAGGAAACTATGAGAGAACTGATAATTTTAATATAGCAGAAGGAGACAAAAACCTAAAATCTGGGGATACAATAAACCTTCAAATCGGTTCAAATCCCTACTTACAATTACCGAATGTAGATGCATGGGCTCAAATATATATTAACGACGTAATGGCTCGTTATCCTAACCTCAATAGTCGAATCCTTGCTGTGTTTAAGTATATTCAACCAATAACTTTGGATATATTTGAACAAGGTGTTAATTATACCGAAGAAAGCTATTTCTTTTATCTTGAAAATTCTACTGCAGTTGACAAATCTTATTGGACATTTGAAGAAAAAACTGTGACTTACAATTATACATCCATAACTGAAGTCAGTAATGTGACTGATATTTCTATGGTTTATGACAGGGAAACTGGTGTCATGAATCAAATGTTCTATTCAGCAAGATTCACAAATGAAACAGGTCATTTTGCTGGAGCAAACTTTACTTTAACTAGAACCCATGGTTGGGGCTTAGCTTATAACATAAGCACATTAGTTGTCTGGATACCATTGATGGCATTAGCAATAGGATTAATTGTTGCTATACGAGTGCACGCATTCCAAAGATTTAAACTATATCTTGAAGCAAGAAAGATTGTAAGAAGAGAAGAATAATCTCTCTCTTTCCTCTTTATTTTATTCCGAATGTTATTTTACTGTATAATTTTTCAATATTTCAGCCAAAACGAAAACATTAAAAGTAAAAAAGACAGTTTTTTATTCCAAAAGAAAATTACATAATAGACTACCTTAGTTAGTTTTTATTGGAAAGGGATAATTATGCCTAATTTAAAAATCCAAAAAATTGATGTTAATATAGAACGTTCTTTAGCATTTGTTAATGCTAAGACATTAGATGAACATAAAATTCAACATTCTGCTAATATTAAAATTAAGAGCGAAAACTCTGAAGTTATGAGTGAAGTTATTTCAACTGAGACTCTTGTTGAACCTGGTTTTATAGGTCTCTCTGAGGAACTTATAACAAAATTAATGAGTAAAGTAAATAAGAAAGTTAACGTTTTTGCTAGAAAAAGACCAGCATCACTTGAATTTGTGAAAAATAAGCAAGCTGGGAAAATTTGGACTGAAAGTCATATTCGATCGATTGTTAGTGATATCTGCGTTGGACAATATACGGACTTAGAACTCTCCATGTTCACACTTGCTCAATATTATACGGGACTAGATATGAATGAAATCCAATTTTTAACCCAATCTATGGCTGAATTTGGTACAACTATAGATTTTGACGAACCAGTGTATGATAAACACTCAATTGGGGGAATTCCTGGAAACAAAGTTTCGCTGATAATTGTTCCAACTGTTGCAGCTGCAGGGCTATTGATACCAAAAACTAGTTCCCGAGCAATCACATCTCCAAGTGGAACAGCTGATACAATGGAAGTTCTGTGTGATGTGAATTTTTCATCCGATGAGATATTAGAAATAGCTCCCAAAGTTCGGGGAATGCTTGTTTGGGGAGGTACTTTAGATTTATCACCTTTAGATGAAATTGTAATTCATAAGGTTGAACAACCTCTCGGTATTGATCCACATAGTCAAATGTTAGCAAGTATCTTTAGTAAGAAAGTTTCTACTGGAGTTGATTACCTTGTGTTAGATATTCCTACTGGAACAGGGTCAAAAATGCCAACAAGAGAGGAGGCTATTCAGTATGCACATGAATCTACTGAATTAGGAAGAAGACTCGGAATACATATAGAAGCTGCTTTGAGCTATGGTGAGCAACCACTTGGAAAAGCTGTTGGTCCTGCTCTAGAAGCTAAAGAAGCATTGGAAGTTCTTCTTGGTATGGGGCCTACAAGTGTGCTCGAGAAAAGTAATGAGCTTTCAGGAATTCTTTTCGAAATGGCTGGTTTAGCTACCGCAGGTCAAGGAGCATCCTTAGCTGCTGACTTTATTAAAAAAGGTAAAGCAAAAGCAAAAATGGAAGAAATTCTAGGCGTTCAAGGAGGAAACCCTAATATTAAACCAGAAGAAGTTGAAGTTGGGGAATACACAGTAGATGTACTAGCTCCTAAAGATGGTTATATTGTTAGACTATCTAATGTAGCTGTTAAGAAAATAGCTTATGCCGCGGGAACTCCAAGTCACAAGAAAGCTGGTGTCTATCTTTATAAGAAAAGTGGAGATTTCTGCAAGAAGGATGACAAATTAATGACTTTATATTCTGATAGTGAAGGAAGACTTACTGAAGCATTGAACCTTGCAACAAATTTGTCTCCTTTCGTATTAGAAGGTATGATTTTGAAGAGAATATCTTCAGGACCTAAACTATAGAACTATTAGTCCTCTAAATCTTCTTTTTTCTCCTTTTTCAAAACCATTCTATGCATATAGAGGGATTGATCAAAAAAGGAAATGTTAAAACCAATTTTTTGCCAGAAAGGTGTAACAAAAGGGGAACAACATAGTTGAACTGTATCGCTATCAATTATGTCTCGAATTAGAATTTCCGCACTCATTTGTCCAATCCCTTTTCTTCTTAAATCTTCACGAACTTCAAAAACATAAACGATGGGACAGCCAACAGACATAAAGAGACTCTCTGAATTTGGATCATCAGGAATTATCGCTGTAACTGCAACAATTTCCTCATTCTGAAAGAATCCATAACATTTGATTTCTTCATCAAAGAACATTCTATATGAAGTGAAAAATGGAAAAGCATGAGCTGGGACATCATCAAAATCAATTAAATGAACTTTGATTTCATCGATTTTAGCTTCATTATTGTTCATGAGATTGTTTATCATAAGGCTTTGGTTATAAAAAAATTTGTTATTGTCCAAATATATATCGTATATGTAATTGTAAGTTAATTCAAGCGGAAGATTTTTTATTAATAGAACAATTTATTTTTGTTAAAGGGATTACTATGTCTGGATTTGGAAACGTCGAAAACGCAATGTTTGGGAAATCTATTTTCAAAAGTGAATCTACTCTCTATCCTGAGTATGTACCACCAGAATTACCTACTAGAGAAGAAGAAATAGAAAGATTAGTAAGAAACTTCAGATCCTTGCTAGGGCAAGAAGGTTCTTTCTCCGTAAATGTTGCTATTGTAGGGGAAGCAGGGATGGGGAAAACTGCTCTGTGCAAATATACTATGAAACGATTCGAAGAAGCAGCTAATAATAGAAATATCAATGTAAAATTTCTTTATTATAATTGCCATTCATTTCGAAGCAAAACAGCTATTCTAAGAAATATTCTTTCAGAGCATTTCCATATTCAATCCCGTGGATTTAGTGATGAGGAAATTCTCGACATGTTGGTTAAACGGTTAACACGAGAGAAAATTCGTCTGATAATTGGAATTGACGAAGCTAATATGCTAAACTCGGAAGATATTTTGAGTATTTTTCATGCTGGAGAGTATTTTGGTTCCGAACAATCTATGATATCAACAATTGTGATTTCAAGACCTATTGAGTGGCGCTCATTACTTAATGTGCCATTGTCGGGACATATTCATGATCAGATTGATTTACCTGGGTATGATAGGGATAACCTTCTTCAAATATTAGAGTATAGAGCTCAGACTGCCTTATATCCCACTTCCTATTCTGATGAAACCCTTAATTTAATAGCTGATATCTGTGCATCCTCCCAAAATGCTAGACATGGTTTAGAAATTCTTTATCGTTCAGGCAAACTTGCTGATCTTAAACATGAGTCATTCATCAATCCTGAATATATACGTGCTGCCAGAGCTGATGTATATCCAGAATTACGTAGAGATGTGTTAAAAGATTTAAGACAACATGAGCTACTTGCTGCTTTAGGTGTCGCAAGAAAACTTTCTACAAAAGGGATTACATCAGCTACAGTTGACGATAGTTACAATAGCTATGTACTTTGTTGTGAAGAATACAACGAAGAAATAAGAGGTAAATCTACGTTTAGAAGTGCTGTGGAAACTCTACACAAAGTAGGAATAATTGGGAAAACCGTCGGACCTATACAAGAAGGTAAGCGCGGAAGGAGGGCAAAAATTACTACATTTGATATTCCTGCGACTGTGCTTGTAGAAAGGATACATAATATCCTCTCTAAATCAAAAGATTCTTACAAGATTTAATTGACACAAATCATTGTCATTGAATTTTTTACTCCCTCAATAATGATATTATTGTTCAAAACTTGATTCTTCAATTCATCCATAGATTCAAATTCAATTTTAACAATAAGATCATAGATGCCGTATACAGCATATACTTCTTTAACTTCTTTCATTTCATGTAAACCATCTTGAACGGCTTCAAGCATTCCCTGTTGAACATTTAGCAAGATGTAAGCAGCTTGTGTCATTGTAATCACTTTATCGTAATCAATGTTCCTTCAAATAATGAGTTTAAAAAACCTAACATTATTACATTGCATCTTTTCTATTAAACCAAACAATACCATCTATCAATACAGTAAATCTTTAAGTAAAAAAGGAGATAACTCTAAGTTATCCGTAATTTTGCTTTGCATGCTGGGCAATTTCCACTCATTTTCACCCATTCATACAAATGATTTTTGTGATAAGCAATATCACAAGAGGGACAACGGATGATATCTTCTGGGTTAAGGATAAACTGAAGACAAATAGAACAAGTTATCTTTACATCAGAATCTGTAACAAGATTATATTCAGGCGATGCTGCTCTAAAATTCACAGAATAGTAAGTTTCAGGTGAATACTTAACAGCGTTATTTTCAATAACAGTATATTTTTCGGATGCTACAACAATATCTTCCTCTTTCTGATTCTTCTTTTTCACAAATCTGACTACAACCCAAAGAATTGTTACAGTACACATTGAAGTATAAATTACAATGAGAAGATACCCAATAATGCCTATAGGATTGATTGGAGGGATAGGTGGGTATGGATCAGGTAAGATTGGTTCCTGTTTTTCCCAGAGAAAACTTGCATGGGAATGGAATGTATCTAGAGGAGTTTCATCTAGATTTGCATCTCCTATTGAGAGAAAGATTCTTGCCGTATTCTCCAATTGCTCATGATCATAGAACAGCTTAAAGTTTACTAAACTGTCATTTCTTTCAATGGGGCAATTAAAACTGATTTTGTACCATAGATGTGGTTTCAAACCTTATTCAAAATTCAATGTTTCTACAATGTTTCTTTCTAAACTGAAATTCCCTACAAAGTTATTGTATATTTGATCATCAACCGTTCCAAATAGAACAGAGTACTCAATATCTGTCCACTCTTGAGTGGTCACTTGTATAACCATTTTATCAATGCTAGAATAGTATTCTGCAAAGCGTTCAATTCCAAAATAGATTTTTTCTAAGTTGTTTATAGATATGTCATAAGTCCATATTGGAATGTTATTTTCGATTTGCCAACGGAAGTCAACGATGTCAATGTTGAGTGCAGAGAATACAATCTGATAAACTCCTGTAATAGCAAGTTCTGAAGTGAAGTGATGATCTACTTTATCTCCATACAATATAAGCCAGCTTTTTACGATTTCTTCAGTAACGTCATCTTTTATCTCAATTAACAATCCTTGATATCCAGAGCCTACAGTAGTATACCATGTATCACATTGAATATTAATGTTCAATTCCTCTCCATCAACAAAAACATAAACTAAAGAGTTATTGTGCTCATAATCAACTCTTTCGAAAAATAACTCTCCTATAATTTCGTTAATTTGGCCATTAGCTTGCAATGTATGTACATTGGTAAATACAACAAATAGCGTCATTAAAAAAAAGAAGGAGAGGGATTTTGATAGTTTCATTTTATCACTTTCTCTGTTTTTTTCTTAGAATGATAATACTAGCAATACCTAGTATTGATATAAACAGTGGCCAAAATGCCGCTTCTGTCACTCCATAAAAATGCCCCCAGGGATCATAGAGATCATCATATGTAAAGGTGATAAAGACATCTCCTGTGTGATAAGTTGCAAAGATTAATACATAACAAGTGATATTTGGTAAAACAACCTCTGAACTACCTTTGATAAGAAGTTCCCATGTCTCAGCATCAAAGACTAAAATGCTTGTTTGAACTAGTTGAGAATCTGCAACTATACTGCGTTCTCTAGTTTCATTTATTCTGTTATCTAATTCATATAGAAAAACGTCTTCGACTCCAAGAAGCCTGTTTATTTCTTGTCCAAATTCTAAGGTTCCCTTGAGAACATTTACCACATGAATTTCAACGTATTCGGATGAGACAAACGATACTTTTACTGTGTGTTCAGATTCAATATTAAAACTTGTAACTGTACAATTGCTTTGATTAACTATAATGATTGATTCATCTATATCAGCTGCAAGAATATCAAATCCTACATTAGTTTCTGAAAAAACTATTGCTGTGGAATTCTCTTGAATCCCTCTTAATTCTCCATCTTCTGCCCCTATTAGTTTCAAGGTGATTTGCTGATATGGTACTAATACAAGCTCTCTTTTGTTACCCACGTATAATTTAGAAGACTCTTCTGCAGACAATAAATCAATAGTATAAATTTCCGAAAGAATATCATTACCTAACCAATCCTCTGTATAAACTTGGTAATATAGAAATTCTTCATCTTCTGTGAAGACCAAAGATAATAGAAATGTATCATTAGCAATATGAGTTGCATTAGTTGTTGTCCAAAAACTAACATTACTGAATTTGTAATATATTTCTACAAATGGTATTCCTGTTATATCTTTTATCTCAAACAAGACATTAACAATCTTCTCATCAGTGAAGAAATCCTCACTGAAATATTCCCAAGTATCAATTTCTGGAGGTAAATCATCAATCAGTACGATAAAGGTTAATTCTCTATATTCTCTAATATCTTCGTGATTAAGATGGCTTAGAGATACATCTATCTTAAGATTTAACTCTACTGAATATTTTACGACCAATTCTCCGATAATGTCTGGGAGATCACTAGTTTGTGGTTCATCTCCACCTAGAACTATGAATGTTCCAGCTGTTGTTTCTGCAGCAATTTCTAGTTGTCGAAGTGTTAATGCATCTGCACCACTTGCAGCTACTGTACACAAAATAAATCCTTGAGATTCCAAACTAGCAAATAATTCATAAAGAAGCTCCCCATCATAGTCATCTGTTCCACCATAACCAATAACATTTCCTCCATCACAAGGCTCATCAGTAATGAGGACTATTAACTTCACAGCACCTTCTCTCCAGTTTAATCTGTTTTGAGCAACCCACAAAGCGTCTCCCCAAGGTTCGTGACCACCACCTGCGACTGTATTACTAAGAACATCGACTATGATGGATATGTCCTCAGTTAGAGGAGTAACAAGAGAATCATCATTGTAAGGATTGGAAGAAGATCCTCCAAAGAGTATTAACCCAGTTTGTAAATCCTGAACATCATCACTAATCTGATTGACTACTCCAACTAAATCATCGGTAAGTATAGAAATTTCATCGCCCATTGAACCTGATTGATCGAGAATTATGGCTAAATCTAGTGGTTTTGACACAACTGTACTGGAAGAAATGAGATCGATAATGTATCCTTCGGATAACCAAGATTCATCCTGTTCTAAACTACTTGTTGTAGAAACTGTTGGGTTCATGATGAATCCATATTCATTAGTAGAAATTGATAATTCTAGAAAATTTAAATCAATATTGGATAAGTTTGTCACATTAAATTGAGCTGTAAATGATCCATCTGGCAATATGCTAGGAATTTTGTCCTCTCTATGTGAAGGAAGGTCACTTATCATCTCAACTGTTACGTTATGTAAAATATTTGTATCTTCTTCAGAGGTCTGAATCACTACATTTTCAGACTCCTGTATTCCATTAACTCGAATGCTTGACAAAAGTAAACTACCAAGCACCAATACTAAAATCACTATGCTTTTTTTATTCAATTTCATTGTATATCAATATATCATTATACTGCACACTATTTAAACTTTGTTCTAAATAGGAATTTCCTTTATATATCAATATGTCGCAATATGTAGAAATCTTTATAATTCAGTAAGTTGTATCATAATTAATGGAAGAAAAATACTTAAAAAAAATGGTTGATTTACTAGAACAGATGAACAACCGACTTAAGAGTATAGAGTCAAAATTGTCTCCTGAGACAGTTCCAATGTCATCACTAGATTTGCTAACAAAAATACCTAAATCTCATTTACAAACCTATTTTACAGTTCAATCGCTTGAAGAAGCTACTTGTTCAGAAATTGCTGAAGTTACAGAGAGATCCCATAATTTAGAATCACGATACCTTAGGAGATTGAAAGACATCGGTGTTTTACAAAGCAAAAGAGTCCCTGTATCAGATTCTGGAGAGGATTGGAAAGGAACAGAAGTTAAATACTTTTTAGGAGAAAGTGATTAGGATGAGAACAGTATGTGTACATAGTTATAAGGGTGGAACTGGTAAAACCACATTTCTATTGAACATTGCAGGCATATTAGCAAAACAAGAAAAAAAAGTTCTAGCAGTCGATTATGATCTTCGAGCTCCATCATTTCAGTCATATTTTAAAATGACAAAACAATCCTTCCTATCTCATTATTTGCTTGAAGAAAAAATATTGGGAGATATAATATTCCCTTGCAAGATAGATGAAAAAGCTAATCTAGATTTGATATTCTCATCTATGGAGTTCTTGAAACAGCACTCAAAACAACGAGATAAATTGTCACGTGATGATGCAAAATATTTAGCAAAAATGTTCAATTTGCAGAAGAATATTGAGGCAAATTATGATTTTATGCTCATTGATACAATTCCAGGATTCTTTTATCGCTCAATAGATTCATTGATGATTTCTGATGTAATATTACTTATTGCAACACCTAGTACTTCAAATGTTCTGGGTATAGAAGAATTATGTAGCAATATATACAATTTGCTACAAAAAGACACTAAAATGATACTCATAATAAATAAGATAGAAGAAGAAGGAGTTGAAGCCGACAAAGAAATCTTTGAAGAAAATCTTGCTAAATTACGAAAAATAGGGAAAGACAAATTTAGCAAAGTGGTTGAAGTACCTTATTTTAACATATTAAGTGAAAGAATTCATGCATTTGAAGAACAACCACAAGAAGAGTTTCTAAATTCGCTTCAAGATATAATAGAACTATTAGAATAAAGGTGGAATATGAAAAGACAAGAACTTGATGACTCTTTAGCTGAGATTGAAAAAGCAAGGGAATACTTGAAAGATTCTCAGAAAAATCTTGCTAGATTAAAGAGTGGTAAAGGAGTAAAAAGAAAGTACCGTTTTCTGTTGCAAGAAAATAAAATTCTAGTGATACTCCTCTCACTTTTACTCATATTATCTATCGTTCTACCTGTTGTTTTCCTCAGACCAGATCCAATTATTAGAGATTCTATGCAAGAACATGTTGATACTACACTCAATCTGATATTCACTAATTTTACCGACAATACTGGATTACCAATTGTTAACGAGACCCTACAAACTCCATCCTCTGAGCTACTCATCCTCTCCTCTCTGACATATGCATTGATAGCTCAAGCAGGATTTGAGCATGATCAAGAAGATTTTCAAATCAAGGTTTCTCAAATTATCAATGCTTTGGAGAATGATACTTTTGTTACATATGATAACCGAAGTGAACCTTTACCAATCTTCTATCAATTTTTAGGAATTTATGCATTGCTTCAAAGTCGTCTTATTCTAGAAGGAAGCTCAGATTTAATTAGTTCTGCAATGATACAGAATATTCTTGTAAAAACTCTTGATTCCTATATATCCAATGAGAAAGGGTTAATTATTCAACCAATTAGTAATTCGAGCTATTTAATAGATCAATCTATGGCAATCTGGGTACTTGCAACTTATAAACTATTAACTGGAAATAGCTGGGTGCATGGATATTATTTTGAGGGCTTAATCCAAGGTTTGTTAGACAGTGTATCAGAATTTTTCTTTAATTCTACTTCTTTTATGCTTTATCAAGAATATGATCACTCTGTAAACGAAAGCAGAAATTATGTAGCAGTTGAGGATTTACTTTTCTTTACAGTTGCTTTGTCCAGAGCAGAACGATTATACACTTATTTTGAGAGAAGTAGCTCCTATTTTCATCAACAAATAACAAACAATTTTGTGGATGATGAATGGTTTGTTCATGCCATTAATACTTCTGACACGGAAGTTTATATTAAAAATCAAGCTTTCTTTACCCTGGTGTCTTATTTGATGAACCTTAGGAATGTAGGAAGTGAAGTACAAAATAAAATTACAGAAAGCTTTTCGATGAATAAAGGTTTTATTGAGAAGGTTGGTGAGGAAGAAATTAATTGTGAATCGTGTCTATATGGTTTGATGGCTCTTGCTAGCACGAATTGGAGTGTAATAGAGAACGAACGAGAGTATGTAAATGTTGTAACACAAGCTACTTTATCTCCCTTTATTACAATTTTCACAACATTTATGATGGTTCTAATAATCAAGGTTTGGAGAAGAAAACTAATAGTAAAAAGAAGATGGTGACCGAGACAAGATTCGAACTCGCGACCACGTGCAATTTGGTTTCACTAAGAGATGTCTTAATGATAATCCCCAAGCACGCATCCTACCACTCTAGCCCGCTAGGAAGCCTCCTAGTGAGTAACTAGACTACCCGGTCTTTTTGTTTCTTGGCCTAACTTCACAAGGTTGATTTTAAGCTTTTCTATTTATTGCTAGATATATTTTTATGATAGACTGTAGTATTGTAAATAAGAAAAAAGAGGTATAATATATGAAAAGAAAAATATTTTATTATAATGCAATAATTTTAATCTCAATTTTTGTTGTAATGAACTTTGCTCCGGTTAACATTCAATCTGCAACATCTGGGGGTGTAGATGAGCAATTTGACTCAACTACCTATCAAGACACTTACAACTCTAATGTTACTGGATGGGGAACAGGTCAAATTGAACTTCCTTGCAAAAATCCTGTATTTCAAGATTCAATCAAAGTTTGTACAACTACAAGTAGTGTAACTGTAGATGGAAATTACGCCTACTTAAGTGGTGTTTATGATGGTTTTTATATAGTAGATATTTCAACACCAACTGATTTGAGCTTAGCAGGTTATTACAATGATTCCATAGAAATGAATTGGGTTTATGGCAACGTCATTCAAAACAATATAGCATATCTAGCAAATGGTGCTGATGGATTATTCATTCTCAATATAACAGACAAAGCCAATCCTGTAAAACTTGGGGAAGTAGATTTACCTTCGACATCTTTAGATATAAAAATTCAAGGCACACATGCATACCTTCCTATTTATACTGGAGGACTTAGAGTAGTCGATATATCCGATCCTACCAATCCTTCTGATGTTTCAGGTGGTGTAATAAGTACTACCTCTGATGCGAACGGAGTAGCAATTTCAGGAAATTATCTTTATGTTGCTGTGATTCATGCTGGATTAGATGTTTTTGATATTACAACTCCCTCTAGTCCCGTGTATGTTGGTAATGTAGATCTAGATGGATATGCAAAGAAAGTAGAAATTTCTGGAAACTATGCTTATGTTGCCTGTGATTTAGGTGGTCTACAAATTGTCGACATTTCAGACCCAACTAATATGAGTCGAGTAAATTGGCTTGATGATAACACTCGTTATTATGGACTTACAATAGATGGATCACTTGTTTATGTTACAGGTAGGTCTGGCATGAGTGATAACATGATGCGAATTTATGATATTAGTGACCCTATCAATCCCATTCAGAAGGGATTTTATGTTCTTTCTAATCCTGGTTACGATGTTTCTATTTCTGGTGATTATGCTTACGTTGCTGCATCAAGTTCAGGTTTATATTCTTTAAAAATAGCTGAAACCGGTACTCATTTTAGTGAATACTATTCTCCTTATTCTGTAGCTCAATCTACAACAATGTTATTCACAGCTGTTGGTGAGATTATCACTAAAGCTACTTTCTATACTTCAGATTCTTCTGATTCTGATACCTCTATAAATTACTATTACTCTGCTGATGGAGGTATTAACTGGGAATCAGCTGCTATTGGTGTTGAGCATACATTTGTAAATCCAGGTAGATATTTGAAATGGAAAGCTGAATTGAGTACTATTAATGTATCTACTTCTCCCGTAGTTTGGTATATAGCAATTGATTATACAACGATTGACGTTGAATTAGAACTTTTGTATCCCGAATTTGAATCTTATATTCAGGATCAAACACCTAATTTTAATTGGACAGACATTCCAGGTGCAATGGGTTACCTTCTTCAGGTATCAAATTCTTCAGGATTTACCAATCTAATAGTTAATGAAACACTTATGTTTCATGAGTCAAATTATACACTTACAACACCTTTAGACTATTATGATGAGTATTTCTGGCAGGTTGCATATTACATTGATTTTACAACAATTAGCCATTTCTATGGCTATAGCTCATTCATAATTGATGAAGAACCTGTTGTACCAGAATTTGGAAATATAGCTAATGTGATTCTTTCTCTAACAATGGTTTCAACTTCAATTGTCTTACTGATGAAGAGGCATCGTAGAACTTGATTGTAATTAATTACTTTTTCACTTTTTTTCCTTTTCTTTCTATTTATTCTTTTTTACATAAAAATATAAAGTACTCAGAAATTATTTTTGTTATGTCAGATAAATTTCTCTTACATGAATTATCTTGGAAGGATATTAAGAATTTAGAACAAGGTACAACTGTATTCATCTTACCAGTTGGAAGTACTGAACAACATGGACCCCAAAATCCATTAGGTACAGATTTTCTTATCGCTGAAAAAATTGCTAGAAATGTTGCAGAAAGTACAATTAATGTTTATTGTCTTCCCACATTACCAATTGGTGTTGCATCGCATCATAGAGATTTTCCCGGGACTTTATGGACATCCCCACAGATATTACTGCAATTGGTGAAAGATGTTTTGCATTCAATGCTGCATCATGGATTCAAGAAAATAATTGTTTGCAATGGTCATGGAGGTAACACTTCAGCTATTATGCAAGCTATATCAGAATGTAATGATAAAGATGAAATGATATGTCTACTATTCGAATGGTGGAAGGATGAAGAACTAATAAAATCAGTTTTTGGTGTTCCAAGTGCTGTTCACGCTGATACTGTCGAAACTTCTGTTATATGGGCAGCTGAAGAGTCTCTAGTACAAACGGATAAATTTGATCAATTAACCTCTTCAGAGGAATGGGGGAGAAAAATTGGTGATTTATATTTCCCATCAAGAACCAAGCAGTTTACTGAATCTGGAATAGCTGGCCCAATTGACGGAATATCAAGAGAAAAAGGATTGAAAGTTTTAGAAAAAGCTGTTATCAAACTTTCTAACGTTGCAATCGAACTTACGAAATATGTCTAGAAATATGTTTGTAGCTTGCGAGCATTTTCTTCTTTTTAATGCTATATTTCATGTTTTTGCTACTATTGTTGTAAAAGTTTATAAACACTTAAAGATTCGAAATATTAGTTTAAAATGACGTCATCAGAATCAGATTCTACAACAATTATTAAACAAAGAAAGAGATTTGAAGCCTTAGGAAATGCCATTAACAAAGCCGATGGAATGGCAAACTGGTTGAGAGTATTAGTAGCTGTTACATTGATTTTTGGTTTACCTACAATAGCGCTGTTAGCTGATCCTGCTAAAGATACCACCATTATAATGTATGAAATTGTCATTTTTGGTTTTAGAATTCTTATTATTACCTTGATCTTATATCTAATTTCTAAGATTACTCGAGAAATCTTTACTGCTAGTAGTGATTATGAGAAAAAAATGGAGGAAATTGGTTTCAAAGATTCAAAAACTAACACACAAGAAGAAAAGAAACTGATGAACTACAAAATCATGTATACTATAATAAGTGTTTTAGTTATTTTGGCGTCATTTATTGGAATATTCTTGGTTGGTTCAAGATTTGTTGCAACATATATAACAGGACAAACAATTGTTTACATCATAATTCTTGTGTGCTTAGGACTCACATTTAAATTTTGGTCAAGGAGAAATTCCGAAGAATCACCAAGAATGGGTGGAAGAAAACTTATCCAAATACTCATGCCTATATTCTTCTTTCTAGCAATTGAAGTAGTAATAGATTTCTTCGGTATACTCACCGAGGCACGATTTAGAGTTAATGCTTTACAACTGTCTTGGGGTATTGTATATCCATTCCTATTGCTATTCCTTATAATAGCAATCCTGATCACAACCAAAAAAACAGCAAGAGAAAAGATCTCTTTGCAAGACGCAAGAGTTGCAGATTTCAAGAGAAGAGAAACACATATTCAAGATAAAAATAGATTCAAGAAAGCATTCTTCAGTGTGAAAGTATCATGGAACAAATTTACCAATTTCATTGTTCCTCGTGATCCTACTAAGAAAAAGAACCTCGACAGGAAACCAAGCAAAGCACTTGTTCAAAGCATTTGGATAACTTTATTTATTACAGTTATACCCTTTGCTCTGATTACTACTTGGAGTTTGTTCCCCCATGATGGTTTACTAATTATAGGAGCATTAATGGTTTCATATCAATATTCAATGATAAAATATGAGAGGTATGAAATCGATGTAATTGCTGAATCTGCAAAGGATGAATCTATCAAACCTACTGAAATGCGACAACCTAATATGATTAACAATACATTAATAATGATTTTACTACCAACTCTTATTTTCATAACCATTCAATATCTTATAAGTGGAGTAATAATTGGTGAAATTCTAACAGAAAGCACAGAGATGGTGATAATAGGTTTCACATGGGTATCAGCTTTAATAGTCTTACCAATATCCTACCAACTTTTCTATAAAATAAAGAACAACACAGATATCGATCGTTCTGAAGAAAATATTTCAATGTATAGAGGAGGTCTTGTTAAAATTTTAATGATCGAAATTGTTCTGCTATTCTGCTCAATCGGTGGACATTTCTTCGTTACAATTTTTATAAGTTATGACTTCATACAATGGATTGCTATGGGGCTTCAGCTCGTTTTTGTTGCGGCATTAATTGTTTTGCCATTAATATTCTTATATGTAGTTCCTAAGTTATCAGATCAGGGATATAAAATAGCAAAGATCTCTACAATCATTGTAATCTCACTTATTAATGTAGCAATTTTGGCTCTATTTTTTGTGAATATAATAATAGGATATTTTCTATAATCCACCTTCTATTATTTTTCACTCAGATTGATGAAATTACTTGATCTTTTTTCTAAATCAATTTTTTCAGAGCAAGCATAATAGTAGTATAACCCATTCTTGTTTGTAACACCTATTGCATTTCCTTTTCTATCCATTGTTAAAATATGAATGACTCCTTCATCTTTGATTTTTTTCAAATCAAGAATACCAAGTTCAGCAGCTCTTTCAGGTGTCATATTGTTTTCAACTCTATCCACAACCATTCTTGCTGTTGATAACCTTAGAGTTATCTCTCCAGTCCCAGTGCATGTTGCTCCTGCTTTCTCTGAACAATAAACACCAGCTCCAATAATTGGTGAATCTCCAACTCGACCAGGGAATTTCATAGCTAATCCAGATGTTGAAACTCCAGCTGCCAAGTTCTCTTCCGAATCTAATGCAATAACATTTGTAGTACCATGTTTATCAAAACTCAACTTTTCATACCATTCCATGACTGGGTAGTTTTCCATCACTTCTTTCAAGTGAACATCAAAATTCATAAAAAGTTCACGAACAAGCTTTTGAGCTTCTACAGGTAGTTCTAAGCTTCTCCCTTCTATGATGTTATGATAGTTCTTCATCCCAAGTTCATCGATGATTTCCTCTTCTATAAAACCCAAAGCTTTTGCAAAACGTTCAGCTCCTTCTCCAACTAAGAAAGCATGAGGAGTTAAGTCCATAACTTTACGTGCTATTGAGATAGGATGCCGGTAGTTTTTTACTGCTGCTACGGCTCCTGCTTTCCTTGTTTTACCATCCATGATAGATGCATCTAACTCCACAATTCCCATCAAATTTGGAAAGCCATTGAAACCAACAGTAATATCATAAGGGTTATTTTCTATTAACTTTATACTCTCTTCTACAGCATCTAAAGCTGATCCACCTTCAGATAATATCTTTGATCCAGTTGATAAACCCACATTACTGTTCCGTGTTCCACAGATGGCATACTCTAGTTTCATTGTATGTAGAAAAGATTTCTAACATAAAAAAATATCTCATCATACATTCTGAGATAAAATTATATAGTCGTCTCAAATTGAAACATGGGTTGTATATGATGGAAAGAACCAAACTCATAGGGTATATTTCAGCTATTCTTGGAGGATTATCTTTTGGTACAACACCCATTTTTTCAGCAAATCTAAGAGATTTGGGAGCTTCTAGTTTAGAGCAATCCATCTTGAGACTGTTTTTTGGATCCATGACAGGTCTAGTCATAATCTTACTATTCCTACCAATCAATGCAAAAATGGTAAGGAGAAGCGTAAAATTTTCAGGTCAAAGAGGATACATGCTACAAGGGTTAATTCTAGCAATTATGATAATTCTATATCTCTCTTCAATAGCTTTAGGTACCCCAGCTGGGGAAGCAGCACTGTTAATTCAAGTACATCCATTTGTTACAGTATTGCTAGCGTGGTTATTGTTTAAAGAAAAAATCACAAAATCAAAAATTGCTGCTCTATGTTTTGCATTAGGTGGTTTAATATTACTTGTCCATCCTTGGGATGTAGAATCCTTCCTTTCTTCAATTGTTGGTGATGCTCTTGCTTTGTTATTGGGAGTTCTTTATGCAGGGTATATTATGGTTAATAGGTGGAATAATAAAAACATAGAAAATGTCTCATTTCTGATATCAGTATCATGGATTTTGATATGGACATTCTTGATGGGATTACCATTTTTATTCATTATGAAACTGTTCAATTTACCTCCAGAAATTGTAAGCTTCTCCTTCGAAAACATATTCACACCTCAAATCTTGCTGATGGGAATTTTATTAGCTGTTATTAGTGGATTATTCCCTTATGGTTTTATTATGGTATCTTCAAGATATCTAGAAGCATCAAGAGCTTCAATACTACTCTTATCTGAACCCATTGGAGCTATGGTTCTAGGATATATCTTTCTAAGTGAACCAATCACTCATTGGTACATATTAGGTGGAATTGCACTACTAGCTGCAGTCGTTACAACCATTTTATCACAAACAACAAAAGAGTTAACCTCACAAGAAGATGAAACGGCTGAGTTTGAAGAAAAAAATTCAAAAACATAATTTTAATAACTCCACTGAAAAAGCATACATAGAATGTCTGAATTTATGGTGAAAACAGTAAATTTGTCAAAGGATTTCAAAATGACAAGAGCTGTTAATAGAATAAATATTAAGATTCCAAAAAAATCAATCTATGCACTTCTTGGGCCAAATGGTGCCGGCAAAACTACAACAATAAGAATGATATTAGGACTTCTAAAACCATCAGCAGGAGAAGTTTATGTTAATGGATTTAATGTCTCTGAGAACCCAAAATCAATTAGAGGTCAAATTGGTCTCTTACCGCAGTTTTCTGCTGCATATTATGATTTGACACCACTTCAGAATATTAAATTCATACTGGCATTGAACAATTTGACATTTGATGATGTAAATGTAAAAATAACTGACTATTTTGAAAAATTGGATATAAAACCAGACTTACTTCAAAAACCTTTTACGAAATTATCGGGAGGAGAACAAAGAGCGATTTCTTTTGTCATGGCAGTAATAACTGATAAAGAATTTCTAATTATGGATGAACCTACAAGTGGACTTGATATTGCACGAGCAAAATATATTCGATCGATAATAAAAGATCTTGTAGAAGAAGAAGGAAAAACAATTCTATTATCTTCTCACATTGTTTCAGATCTTGAAGAGCTAGCCGAATAC
This sequence comes from Candidatus Heimdallarchaeota archaeon, assembly GCA_030611665.1. Classification (GTDB taxonomy): domain Archaea; phylum Asgardarchaeota; class Heimdallarchaeia; order Heimdallarchaeales; family Heimdallarchaeaceae; genus UBA460. The sequence goes on from JAUWPI010000001.1 coordinate 43,326, forward strand.
TGTGGTATCCTAAAAGAAGGTAGTTTAGTTTTCCAAGGTGACAAGGAAGAGATAATTAATACTTATTCACCAGAAACTAAGGATTTTGAAGATGCAATAGTTAATGCTTTTCAAGCTCCTGTAGGCAGTAAATCAATCTCTCCAGAGGTGATAAAATGAAGGAGGATAAACTTCATCTTAATCAGCTTAAAGCTCTTCTCAAAAAGGATATCTCGTTATTGTTTCGAAAGAGAGTAGCAATATTCATCTTTGGGGGACCTTTCATCCTAATGTTTATACTCATTGGTCTGCCTGCATTATTTACCTCTCAAAGCGCCATTGTTCTTTTAGTTCATAGTGAAGACATTGGGTATTTAGATTCAAATATTGGTGAATCAATCGTAGGTAATATTTCTGTATATTTTGATTCAGATGAAACAATGGAAGTGCAATTAACTGATAACCTCACGAAGGTTTTGTATACATCAGAATTAGGTTATTATATCCCGACTAACTTTTCAGAACAAGCTTTTACAGGGAGTCCAATCACATTCACTATAGATGCAACATTATCACCTTATACTTCATCAATATTTAACGTTGTACAAGCAATAGCAAGTAACGTGATGGTTACATATCTTGCAAATAGAACTATACCCCCACTTCAAAACTACGAGCTTCCTCCAGAGTCTTTGTCAGAGGAACTGATTCTTGGACCCAAGGCAGCTGCAATTGCAATGCCATTAAGCTATATGATATTTCTGCTAATTGCTATGAATTCGGGATCATACTCACTCATAGGTTTTGCAAGAGAAAAACGTATGCGAACAATGGAGATTCTATTGTCTTATACACACAATCACAGTTATCTCGTAATCTCCAAGGTAATAACTGGGTTGGTAGCTTCTTTAGGGTCAACTTTATCTTATGTTCTAGGTATTATAGTAGGAACCCAGTTATCTGGAAGCAACACAAGTGGTTTGTTAGAGGTATTTGGGTTAAACCTAGACAAATTAGCTGTTGGAGATATAATAATAAGTCTAATTTTTGTTGTGATTGCACTTCTTATTTCTACACTCATAACAATGGCAATCGATTGCAATTTGACTCGAGAAGCATCCGAAAGGGTTAGTCCTCTGATATCAATAGGGTTTGCAATGTTCTTCTATTTCGTAGTTATGATGAACCCTTTTGCAACTTCTTCAGCACTATTAATTAATCCATTTTACTGGTGTTATAGGTTGGGTCTTCTTTTAATTGCAGGAGTATTCAGCATGGAATTATTACTATATTTTTCATTAATAATTGGGTTAGTAGCTCTCTTGATCTTCTTAGCTACTCGAGGAATTCAAAAGGAAAAGAGTTTATATCTTGAGTAATAATTATTGGTAAACTCTCTATCTCTCTCTTTTTTCTGCATCTAAAATAAATTTGTTCATCTTCTTTGCTGTTTCTCTACTGTGAGTTTCTTGAAAATTTATTAAATTCTCAAAAATTGCATTAGGAATTATTTTTGAGATTTCGACACTTTGTTCATATGAATGCATTTTATCATTAGAAGCTGCAAAGATATAAACAGGAAATTCAAATTTCGAATAGTTGACCTCAGATTTGTAATCAAATAACTTTAAAGCACAAGCTTTCATTCTTTTAGGAATTCCTGTCTCTAAATTTCGTTTATTAAGATAGTACGTTCCTGGATCATTTTTCATATCTGTTCTGAAGTGTTTTAGTATAAATTTCAGAATTGGCAAGATGGGAAAATATAGCCAGGCAGGAGCAATCTTAAACAAAACTTTCATCCAACCTGAAAAACTGAAAGTTTCTGCAGGACTAATCAGTATCATCCCTTTCGGTGCTTTATTACCAGATTTCAAATACAAAGCTCCGATTTCTGCACCAAATGAATCTCCAAAAATATAGAAGCCATCCTTGTTCAAATCATAATGCTCAATTATTATTTCAAGGTCCTTAACAAAAGTACCAAGACTGTAGTTAATCTTCTTTTTAGAATGCTTTGCAGTGTTTTTTTCTCTAGTTTCAATGTGATAGATGTTGGCAATTTTAGATAGTTCATGATCAGAACTTAACCATCCTATGAAATGAGAACACAATCCTGGAACAACTACCACATTGATTTTGCTCCCCTTTTGTTCGCTTGGAATTTTGAAAATTCTTAGTAGAATTCCTTCTTCTACTTTTACATAATCAATTTCAATCCAAGGGAAAATAGAGTAATCCACTTCGTTGATATTGGTCAGCTGTAAATTGTCCATTTTTTCTTCAAGCATTATATCTTAGTAAAGTTTACTTTGTTTATAAAACTTACAGTTTAGTGGGTAATTAATAAAGAAGCAAATAGCAATCATCTAGAGAAAATGATAAATCAGAAAGTAATCAATTACAGCTGTTAAGAGCTGTACTAAAAGTATTAGACCTATTACATAGAGATACTGTTTTCTGTAAGTTGATAGTTTGTTAATTGATAAATCTGAAGTTTCTTGAGGTTCCGCTCTCTTTCTATATCGGGTTGCATAAACTGCTAAGATAACTGTTAAAACAATATAGACAGCAGTCAAGATATTATCTCTCGCCTCTACATCTCGTACAAAAAATCTCCATATATTGAAAATTACTGCAGAAATAAAGAAAGAGAATCCTATTGTCAATGGAAAAACATGCATTTTATTCTGTTCTTCCCAATATGAAACAACATCAGATTTACATAAAGGGCATTGTAGTTGTTTTTGAACAGATACTTTGTTTGTAAGTTGCAGAAAAGAGACATGATTCTCACAAGTTGTACAATACTGTCTTCTTTGTAAAAACTTCATAGAGGGTGTTCTTTATCATGCAATTTAACCTTTTCGACATCACTTTCTTCTTTTACAATTTTCTTCTTCTTCTCATTAACTGATAATATTAATGTAGGAATAACCGCTAGAAATCTGACTGAAGCAATAATGAGAAAAGATATTTTCAGAGCAAATGCTGAATCAGAGATATTTAGAAAACCATTATACAGGAACCCTCCTACAAACGCACCAAAGAAGGAAACAACCCCTGTCATCAAATTATACGTACCTGAATAAGCTCCTTTGGTGTCCTCCTTGGATAAATGAAGAATTTCAGAACTAAGGGCAACAGTCAGTAATCCATTCCCGAAACCTCCAAACAAATTTGCTATCAAAATTATCTCCCAAGCACCCCAAGTAACAGTGTATGCGAAAAAGATGGGGACAAGACAAAACGATATGAAACCAAGAACTAGTGTGAACCTTCTCCCGATTTTATCAGCAATCAATCCACATATCCATTGTCCTAACGCAATAAATACAGCAAATACTACAGACATTATTGCTAACTGAGTATTAGTTGGTTTTACACTAGCAGTAACAATCGGGGCTAATGGCCAAAGAAAACTCATTGCGAACCACCAGATTAAGGTTGTACCTGTAAATTTCATAAACCTCTTATCCTTCATTGGTTCCCAGAATGATGATTTTTTCACAACTCTTTTTCTAGAATTTGTTTCGGATATCAATATGGATAAAATTGTAGCTACAGCAAAAAATAATGCACCGATAAGAATCATAACTCGATATTTTTTCAATAGATCAAAAGGTAAGAAATCTGTTAAGAACCCTAGCAGTAATAAAATCATTGATGAGAAAAATGATCCAATCATACTGATCCGGCTGATTATTTTTGTTCTAGTTTTTTCTGTTGAAATATCACCTAAAAGAGCATTCCATGTAGGAATAACCATACTCATGCCTAGTGAATATATTGCTATCACTATCATGAAAATAATTGGTGATGTTAATTGTGAAATTACCACTGTTGTTATAGATGCAATTATGAACCCTATACTCAAAATAGTTTTTCTACCAATTTTATCTGATAAATTTCCAAAAAATGTTTGTAGTAATGCTGAACCTAAGGTTTGTATTGCAGTAATGAAAGACATCATTATAGCATTTGCTCCAATACCAACAGCAAGAACAGTAGCGTAGTTGAAGTAAAAGTTCACTCCACCAAGATTAGCAATAGCCAAAGCCCTTATGATGATTTTTTGTTTCAATGTCTTTCGTTTTGAACTTTCAGGTTCTTCGTTTGATTTTTTCAAGAGCGTCTTTGACCGATGAATATCTCCGTTTAAAAATATGCTTTATCCGGCTTAAGTTCATCATCATTAGTGATAAACAATTCATTTGAAACCTTTAGAATTTAGCTAAATTAACAGTGCTTACAGAAACTTTAAAAACGTTCTTCCTTCATCGATGATTAAATAAGACAGCTACTTGAGGTTATAAATTTATGAAAATTTCAAAAAAATGGCAAAATCTATTCTTAGCTGTAATTGTTATTGGTTTGCTTAGTGTCAACACCCTTTTAAGTGCTGACAGTAACTTAAAATTTGCCCCACCAGTTACTGGTTTGTGGGAAATTAGTGATCAACAAACAATTGACAATGAAAACATTATAATTAATGGATCAATAAATATTTTAGCTACAGGTGAATTATCAATTATTGATTCAACTGTCACCTTTGCTGTTAATGAAACATTTAATATATATATAAGTGTCATTGGTTCTCTAATTGTAGAGAACAGTACTCTAACAGTTTCAAATATGCTTTATAATTTCACAATAACAGCACTAACAGGATCTTCAATATACATAAAAGATAGTGTTGTTAATTACCTAATGTTTTCTAGTGAAGAAACAGACTTAGAGATAGAAAATAGTGATTTTAATTCTTACAAACAGTTCGATATAATTGATTCCCCATATGTTTCTATTATCGGAACCGACTTCCTTTCTGGAAATGCAATTATCACTTCAGATGGAGCAGATACAATTAATTTAATCGGAAATACAATAGACGAAAAGGGTTTCGAGATATTTGATGCTTTTAATGCAACAATAGAGTACAATAGTTTCTCATTGCATACTGATTTTGCTTTATATATCGATAACGGAGCAAATGTGATTGTCTCTCACAATAGTTTCGCAAATTCAGTATCAGGATTAAAGGTTGAAGGAGTAGATGCGGTAATTTTCAATAATACTTTTGATGATTTAGAAACAGCTATGCTGCTTTATATAGCACATAAAAGCATAATTACAGAAAATGTTTTTACTATTGTATCTGATATTTGTATTGAATTAGATAATTCAGATAACTTGATTATTGAGAACAATCAATTTAATGATAGCAGTCAAGCTATCTATGGATATAAATCTACAGTAACAATCAATGACAATACTTTCTTCAATCTCGCAAACGGTATCCATTTATCATTCGCTGATTATTCAATCCTAAGCAATAATAATCTGACTGACATTGCAGAAACTGGAATAGAACTTACTTCTACACGTAATTCAGCAATTTTAGAGAATTTCTTTATGAATATTACCTCTGCTGCACACATGGAAGTTTGTAGAACTGGTCTTATTGAAGGTAATAACTTCTATAATGTTCAAGAAGGTATAAGTGTTGTTTCTTCAAGAGAAGTTGAGATCCAAGCTAATATTGTTGAAAATACAATTACTGGTATTTACCTCGAACAAACAAAGGATGCAGTTTTGACTGCAAATGGAGCAATCAATGCTGTTTATGGAATATCACTATGGTCGATGAACAATGTGATTCTGTCAAGTAACGGTATTTTTGACTCTACTTATGGAATAAGTATTTGGTTCTCTGAAAATGTCCAGTTACTTGGTAATCAAGTCAACACATCCGATATTGGTATAGTAGCAAGAAACACAATCTCTCTGCTCATTAAAAACGGTGATTACAGCTCTCTCAATTATGGTTTACAAATTCTAACTTGTGATAACGCAATAATATTTGGCAATACATTTGACCAAATTGTATTAGATGCAATCTACTTGAAGTCAAGCAATGGTTTCAAAGTTTATAATAATAACTTCTTTACTGTTGGAAATTATGGGACAATTGAAAATTGCATTGGAAGATTTGATTACGATTTAACAAATGTAACCGTTGTAGGCAATTATTATGAGGGAAACGTAGAGGAAGAAGTGTTGATTGATACAGTAACCATAGATTTGTTAGCAGTTGATATTATTGATCATGCGCCATTGGATAGAGCCTATATCGTTAAACCAACAATCGAATTCGTTACCAGAAACATAGAAGAACCTGATGACACAATGGATGTTATTGTAGATGCTCAAATTTTCGTGCCTTCTGGAGTTGATGTTACAGTTTATCTAGATTACTCACTCAATGATGAATCTAATTGGTATGCTACCGATATTACTTCATCAGAGGTTCCTATTGGTTCAATTGGTACTATTAACATCTATGCTGGAACTATCCCCTCACAGCTGTATAACTATCTAATAACATATAGAATTAGAATTGAATATCTTGATGTTGAAACTATTGTACTGCTCTCTGAAAACAATACTTATACAGTGCTCACCTCTCTCGAAACACCTATTATTATCTATGCTCCAGAAGTCTATACTACAATTATAAATGATGAAGATGTTGAAGAAAATGTTGCAACTCAAACCTTCTTTGATGAATACGAATATTTTATTGAAGTACGAATTCTTAATAGAACTGATTTCGAAATCATTGAAGGTAGAAGGCATGTCAATTTAACTTGGACAGTATTTGATTCTGCTGATAATTCAAGTGAGAGTTTCACAGCTTTTATGCCATACAATTCAACCACTAACATCTATTACTATGAATTCAACACCTTTTTTGAAGTAGGTGTTGTGATAGATTATTTCATACTAGCAGTAGACGTTAATGGAACAATTCACAGAACAGTGTATAACTATACAATAGCAATAGAGTCAATCTCAAGTGCAGGATTTGATGCAATAACTCTGTTGAGTATTGGTGGAACACTGCTACTAATTCAAGCAATAGTTGTCATTAGACGAAGACGAAAACGAGAAGAATAACCTTCTTTCTCTATTTCTTATTTTTTCATTTTTTGTATATTTTTAGTTTTTCCTGTTTGCTTAAACAACAACATAAATAAGTAGTTACAAAATCGTGATTTTGACTAATATGCATGGACTACCAAAAGGAAAAAGAAAGGTTTTTAGAAAAGATAATATTGTTCAACAAATTATTCTAGGAGTGCTTATTCTAGCAAGCGTTATTTTCGCATTTCTCTCAGATGAACCCATGCTTAAGTTCTTAGCGGGTATAATGCTGGCAATTGTAGCTGTCGTTATACTTTCCTACTATATGCTTGAATTCTTCACAGGTAAAGGTTATGTTGTTGCAAGTGCTATCAATGAAGCATTATATCTAGTGCTAGGCATTCCAATATTGGTCATATCTGCTGGTTTTTTACCCGTTAGTTTCTACGTATCATTTTCTCCTGGAACAGTTACTGAACTTGTTAAAATAGTATTATTAGTTGTACTAGGAATAATCGAAATTGCTGCTATTATGTTTCTTATCAAACGTTATCTTCGAGAGAAAAAGATGAACGTAAGACAATATTTCAAATATATTTTTGACTTCAAAGCTCGAGCTATAGGACATAAAAAATTCCAAGAAAGAGTAGACCAAATCGATCACTTTTATGATGATTTAAGTAAAGTCAGTGACAAACTTGCCAAGAAGAGGGAAGAACGAGCAACAGGTTTTGAAGATTTTGATTTCAGAGAAAGAGCTGATCAATTAGGTTTACGAAAAATCAAAGAGATTAAGTGTTGGAACTGTCAAGGTGTCAATGAAGAAAATTCTGTTTTCTGCTCTACTTGCAGTGCACCCCTGAAGAAAGAGCAATAAGAAAACTTATTTGCTAATACGTGTTCTTTAGGAATACTCCTTATAAATGTACGAGGTTATTGAAGATGAATTCTAAAGATATCAATTCAAGTTTGCTAATTATCTTCGATTTTGACGGTGTTTTGGCTGATTCTAAGGACGCTTATGCTGCTCAAATGAAGGAAACTATTGAAAGCATATCTAAGAAGACTTTTTCTGAAGAAGTTTTTAGCGAGAGAGTTGGGAATACTGACCAAAAAGATGACTTCAGATTCTTCTTAGAAACTGAAGATAAAAGGATAATAATTGAAGCTGTAAAGAAGTATGAAGAACTCACACCAAAATATGAACACCTTCGTTCTCTCTATCCTGGTATTAGAGAAATAATAGAATCTTTGCATAATACTCACTATACAGGAATTGTGTCTCGAAAACCACAACATAGAATGGAATATTGGTTGAATTTCTATAATATACAAGACTATTTTGATTACCCTATTGGTACTGTTGAAAACACAAAAAGTCATGCAATTAGAAGAATAATGACACACTATGGTTTTTCTAATGAAAGAACGATAATGATTGGTGATACTGAATTTGATATTAAAAGTGCAAAAGAAGCAGGAGTAATTACTGTAGCCGCAACATATGGTTCAAGTAAACCAGATGATCTCCTAGAACTAGAACCAGATTTTGTACTAAACGAGCCAAAAGAGATTAAAGCTTTAGTTGACAAAGTCATGAAAATTGTTCCTAAAAAATTGCATATGTTTTAAATATATTCAGTTTTTAATCTAGTTATGAAAATTGGTTTCCTTCAGTTCGAACCCCTCTTTTGTCAAGTTGAGAGTAATCTAGATAAATTGTCTTCAATGATAGAAAAAGCACCTGATTTTGATTTATTGGTATTACCTGAGTTAGCAAATTCTGGATATGTTTTTTCAAGTAAGAGTGAGTTAGTTAAAGCAAGCGAAATTATTCCAGATGGCATATTTGTCGAAAAATTGTCCGAAATAACAAAATCGAGAAATTCAGTCATTGTTTGTGGAATCTGCGAAAAAAAAGGAGCAGACTTTTACAATTCCTCGGTTCTGATTGGTCCAGATGGATTTATAGGAAAGTACCAGAAAATACACTTGTTTGATAGAGAAAAACTGTTTTTTCAACCTGGAAATGGGCCTTTAATATCTTATGAAGTTAAGGGAATGAAAATTGGCATGTTAGTTTGTTTTGATTGGATATTTCCAGAAGCGACTAGAGTATTAGCTTTAGAGGGAATTGATATTTTAGCACACTCTGCAAATTTAGTACTACCTTATAGTCAAACGGTTATGCTTGCAAGATCAATAGAAAATAGAATATTTACAATTACTTCTAACCGAACAGGAACTGAAAAAAATGGTGGAATTGAGTTGACATTTACTGGACAGAGTCAAATCACTTCTCCTAAAATGGAATTATTAGCGAGTACTGGAGTAGACACCGAAGAAATAAAAATTGTAGAAATTGATATAGAGCTCGCTCGCAATAAATGGCTTAATGAAAGAAATAATGTGTTGTTAGATAGAAGGAGCAAAATGTATTCAAAACTTCTAAAGTAATCAAATTTAACTAGATGATTTGTTAAAAAAGAGTTTTAAGTTAAGAATTTTAAGGAATAATTACAAATGAATCCGAATCAACCAAAAAGAAAAAATGGTTATGTTCCTCACAAAGCTGCAGCTGAATTCAAACCAACATATGATTGGTCAAAGGCAGAAGCTGGAAAGATGTTTCTAGACCGAGAATTTTCTTTTGACGTTGATAAGGTTTTTTTTGATGATTGTGTTCAAGAATTAAGAAAATTACCCTCAGAAAGTATTGATATGATTGTAGCTGATCCTCCATTTGGACTTAATTTTGGAGAAATGGAAGTTCTTTACAATCGCAATAGTGATTTAGTTGCAAAAGGATATAAGGACGTTGAGATAAATGATTATTCTTCCTTCTGCAAAAGCTGGATTCAGGAACTCCCTAGAGTTTTAAAGGAAGATGCTGGGGTCTGGATATTTAGTGGTTGGACGAATTTGGTCGATATTCTCAATGCTCTTAAAGAAAGTAATCTAAAACTGATAAATGATATTGTCTGGAAATACCAATTTGGTGTTTTCACAAAGAGGAAATTTGTTACTAGTCATTATCATATTCTTTTTGCTGTTAAGGATGAAAAGAAATATTTCTTTAATAAAATTGAACATTATCCACTGGATGTCTGGGAAATAAACAGAGGTTATCAAAGAGGCAAAAAGAAAAATGCAACTAAGCTTCCTGTTCAGGTAGTTCAACGATGTATTGACTTTGGTAGTGAACCTGGAGATCTGATTCTTGATCCGTTTATGGGTAATGGTACAACTGCTGCAGCAGCACTTAGTTCTTACCGTCATTTCTTAGGATATGAAATTAATCATTCATTAAACGAAATCATTGCAGAAAATGTCTTGAACATAACATTAGGTCAAGATTACAAACAATATAGCAAAAGACCAGATGAATTAGTAGAAAAGGCAAGAAAGAAATTCAAAAAATAATTAGTAATAGATTATTTATCTTCCATTCTTATTAATATGTTCATCTCAAAAATGAAAAACAAATATGCCGCTAATCCAATGCATACTGTTCCAATGATTAACGGGTCTGGAATGAGAAACCATCCTAGAAATGAAAGTGAGAAAAACAGCAGTTCTATAAAGATCATTACTCTACTAAACCAGTATTTCTTCAGAAAGAAGTATTTAGTTCTAACTTCTAAATTTTCTTCCTTAAGCATGCCTAAATAGATTTTTCGATACTTTGGTAGAGGTAAGAGGGGAAGCCCCCAATCTAGTAAATCAAACAAGAGATGGTAGATTGCTCCTAGACCAAAATAAAGAAAATAGTCAATAAATTCTGTAGTAGTATATCTGAGGATTAAGAAAATTGCTGATAAGAATACCCAAAACAATAAGGAGTGAAAAATGTAAAAACGGTGATTTTTTTCTTTAAGAAATGTTGATAAGAAGCTATCTAGATCAATTAATACACTGCCAGCTAAGAAGTTGATACCTAGTATCCATGGGAAATCTGGTATATTAAGGTAAATTATTCCCAATAGGAAAAGAGAACTATGGAAATGAGCTGTTGGTCGCATCTAATTATCTTTATCACTTATGTAAAATAATTCTTTCGTATAGATTCCATACTTGAAATCTTAAACTATTCTTATTTGAGAAATATTTATCAATTCATAATTTATAAATCAGCGATTCACATTTGGTGGTTTAAATTGAGGAAAGAAAGTATATTTATTGCATGTATATTGATATTGATCTCTCCTGCTATGACATCAGCTGCAACACAAACGAACTTATTATTCAGTGACAGTGATACTTTAGATGCAGGGTATTTTGTTAGATATAGAGATTCTATTACTCATTCAGGCTCTACAGTTAGAGTAGAATTGTCTGTTAATGGAATTGTGGATTTCTGTGTTTGTACAGCAGGTGCGTTTGAAGCTTGGAATGATGGTGGTTCAGAGCCGTATTAGTACTATTTTGCCGATTTCTCTTTTTCACTTAGCACTGGGAGTTATGATTTTGTTCTGATAAACTGGGGTTATTCAACAGTTTCTTATTCTATATCTGCTTATGAAACTTATACCTATACTCCCACGCCCACTACTCCTCCACCGACAACTAATTCTCCAAGTTCAGAAACTCCAAGTATCGGAGCAGGGCTTTGGATAGGATTATCTCTAGGAGCGGCTTTTGTTATTGTAGTAACTGTTTTTGGTTTGATAATGAGAAAAAGACAAAAAGCGAAAAGACAACAACAGCAACAAGCGTATAATACATATAGAGCTCCAAGCTCCCTTATGTATCAACAATCACAACCACAAGCACCATCTTACGAGGATATAATTCCTCGAGCGCCGTATCAACCTACGGAACCTATTATCACAGATCCAAAACCTATAGACGAGAAAATTGGTAGGTTAAGTTTCTGTCCAAGTTGTGGTATTCAAATAACCGATAATGGTAAATTCTGTACCAATTGTGGAGGAAAATTATAATTTAGTTCTCCATTTTTTATTCTTTTTTTTTATCAATAAACAAATTAATCTACAAATATTGAATCAACTTTTTGCTCCAAAATTAATTTAGAAAGGTTTAAGAAATCATTGAATCTCATCTTTAACTAACTGATCCATATATTATTACATTTATCTAAACATTGATTTGATCGAAATTTAATAGAACTATAAGAGTGAAAACATTGAGGAAAAAATTACTATTTATTGGATTTTTTATATTACTGGTTTATTCTAGCACTGCTCTTGCTCAAACAGAAACAGAAACAGAAACTATTGTCTCTGATAATGATACTCTAGAGGGGGGGCATTTTGTTCTCTATCGGAGAGATATATCATATGAAGATACAAGTGTAACAGTTGTATTGAGCTCAAGCGAACCCATAGAATTTGGTGTTTGTGATGACCCTGATTTAGAAAAATGGAATGATGATGAAGGACCTTATCCAGACTGGTACTATAATGCAGAAGATGTATTAACAAGAACAATGACATTTATTTTGGACAGTGGATCTTATGATTTTTGTCTTTTGAATTGGGGAGTAAATCCATCCAGTTATAGCATAACTGTAACAATTACATTTGACCCTTCAAATACAAGCAGCGGAAATACAATCTGGTATGTTATTGTCTCATTAGCAGTCATTGGTGGTCTAATTGCTATATACTTGTTCATGCGATCCAAAAGCAAAAAGACTCAACAACCGTATTCCCAGCAATCAACTTATGATTCTAGGCAAATTTATACTCCATATCAAAGTCCAACCACTGAACAACCTTCTTATACAGCTCAACCACCTGCAACCATTACCCCAATTGGAAAAAACGTTTGTCAGAACTGTGGTGCATATTTGGAGAGCGATGCTAAATTCTGTACTAATTGTGGAAGCCAGATATAATCTCCTTTTTTCCTTTTCCTTTTCCTTTTATCAAAGAAATTCCTTTGCTAAATTGCAGTAAACTTTTAACGAAAGCTCAACTGTTTTTAGGCTAATTCTCTCGTCAACTCCATGTCCTAGACTAACAATTTCATTCATTGGTGTTTCTGGATTGAAAAGAGCAAATCCATATGTATCTACATTTTTTTCTCGTAAAAATCTTCCATCAGTTGCCCCACCTGCAATTAAGGGAACAACGCTCGCATCACTTGTTCTGAATCAATTCAATCAGAAGTTGATTAGTATCATCAATGTATTTGCTTTCCATTCTATTTCAACACTAACACACTTTGATATTCATCTGTTTAAATCAATATTGGTATTTAGAACGATTTTTAAAACTCAAACTAAACTGTAAGTTGGATGAGTAATATTTCCCAAATTGAAAGAGATGTTGATAATATAGCTGAAATGATAAAAGATTCATCATATTTAGTTGTCTTTACAGGTGCAGGGATAAGCACAGAGTCAGGTCTTTCAGATTTTAGGGGAAAAGATGGGATATGGACGCGGAAAGAGAAAGGTCTACCTCCAAAACAAGGGAAACACTTTGATGAAGTTAAACCAAATAAAGCTCATTATGCAATCAAAGAATTGCAAGATATGGGATTGATGAAATATCTAATCTCACAAAATGTGGATAATCTACACCTAGAATCCGGTATTGATTCATCCCTAATAGCTGAACTACATGGGAATTATAAATTGATGAAGTGCATTGAGTGCGATGAGAGATTTACAAGGGTTGAACTTAAATGGGATAGAGAACTTCATGGTAGAGGTTTCAGGACTGAACCACAACAAGATAATCAACCTGTGTGTTTAGAATGTGGTGGGAAGATTATTTCATCTGTCGTAAATTTCAATGATCCTATGCCTGAAAAGGAAATGCGCATATCTAAGGACCATGCAGCAAAATGTGATCTAATGCTAATCATAGGTTCGAGTTTATCTGTTCAACCTGCATCAAATTTTCCACGAAAGGCTAAGAAGAATGGAACAAAATTGATAATTATTAATATTGATCTAACTTCACAAGATGATTTGGCAGACATTAGAGTTACATATAGAGCAGGGGATATTTTGCCTCAGATTGTAGAAAAAATAAAGGAAATACTATAACTTAGATTATGTTTTCTATGAAACATTTCGCACATTTCTTAGTGTAAAATTCAATATGTTTTTAATGCAAAAAACAATCAGTTAAACATTAAAACTAAATCATTCATTCTAGATTAAGCAAATAGCTACTCTGGTAAGGGTTATAATTGAGGCAATCAACAGAAGAAGATTATTCTCTAGCTGAAGAAATGATAATTAAAGGAAATTACATTTCAGCATTAGATACTATTGAGAAAGCTGAACAAATCTCTGAGATAGCTCCAGGGAGTAAATTGAAATTTCAACTTCTTAAAGCTCGAATTTTGCTCGATTTAGGTGAATATCAAAAGGCCCTAGTTTTGTCTATAAATACTTTTCAAGAAAGTGAAAAACTGTGTGAAAGAGTGCTGATGATTGATTCAAAAATCAGTGTGATTGCTTCCAAGCGATACTTAGGTCAATTCAAAGAAGCAAATGAAGTTGTTATAGAAACTGAGACCTTAATTGCTGACGCAGAAGAGTCAAATGAAATTGATTTAAAATTGCAAGAAGCAAGACTTCTCTTCAATAAAGGTATTTGTGGAAGAGCAACAGGAAATCAAGATGTGACAGATGAATGTCTTCCAAAAAGCATAGAAATATTCGAGGCACTAAACAATAAACCCGAATTATGTGATTCTCTAGAAGCTAAAGCTATGAATATAGATGCAAGTAAAGATTTCAGGTTAGCTATTGAAACCTTGATGAAAAGTTTGAAAATAAGGGAGGAAATTGGTAATAAACAAAGATTGGCAAATACTTACAATAGGATTGGAGTACATACTTCTAATTTAGGATTAAATGATGAAGCTTTAGATTACTACATAAAGGGATTGGAAATAGCTGAAGAATTAAAGAATAAAGATTTGATAGCTATCTTTACTTTGAATATGGGAAATATTAGTAGTAAGAAGGGACAGTTGGCAAAAGCTCTCAATTCTTATCTTGAAGCACAACAACTTAGTAGGTTAACTGGAAACAAACATATGTCTGCTGCCATTCTGATTAATATTGCTGATATTTACTTAAAGAGAGGAGAAATTGAAAAAGCATTAGAATACAATAAGCTAGCATTAAAAGACTTTGAAGATTTGAATTTTAGACAAGGAATTGCAGCAATATTGAGAAATATTGGAAAAGTATATTATACAAAAGGAAATCTGGAATTAGCCTCAACATTTTTCAATGAAAGTTTGTCAATCAGGCAAGAACTTACCGACATACAAAGTTGTGCAGAGATTCTATATAATTTAGTTACAATCTATTTGGATGAAGGTCTTCTTGAGCAAGCTAAAGATTATCATAGCCAATTAGAAAAGATAAAAGAGCGAAATTTACTCCCACTCATCAATCACTTATACTGTATTTCAGAAGCTAAACTGCTAAAATCAACTCCTCGACTTAAAAACCGAGTTGTGGCGGAAGAACTTCTTCGATCGGTTATTGAAGATGATATTATTAGTCACACAATTACAATTGATGCATATCTGCTGTTATGTGAATTATTACTTGATGAACTGATGTTACTAGGTGACAAATCTGTTCTTGATGAATTAACCGAATACATAGAAAATCTATTTGATATTGCAAAAGCTCAGCAATCGCATTCTCTATTGGCAAAAACCTATTTGTTAAAATCACAATTAGCTCTTATTAATTTTGATGTAGACAAAGCCAAAGGTCTCCTAAGTCAAGCTCTGTTTATAGCTGAAGAAAGGGAAATGCACGGGTTAGCTTACGACATTTCAAAAGAATATGACAACCTTATCAATAACAAAGAAGATTGGATTTTATTAGCACAGAGAAATGCTCCATTAAGTGAAAGACTGGCTTTAATCACGATGAATGATGCTCTTCAGACAATGATAGGTAACAAGGGTATTGCTCTACCAGAGATAATACAAGAAGAACCAGTGTATATCATAATTCAGAATGATTCTGGAAAAACTATTTTCACAGAGGAATTCCAATCTCTTTCTAAACTCGATGGAGCTTTAATTGGTGGATTCATCGCCGCACTTAATTCCTTTGTCCAAGAACTGTTTCATACTCCAGGACATATTGAACGAATAAAACATCAAGATTATACTTTGGTTTTAAAGATACATGAAGGCCTATTAATTACTTATATCTACAAAGGACAATCATATTCTTCTATAAAAAAATTAAACAATTTTGTTGATTCTCTTTCAACAACTCCTGATTTATGGAAGACACTGCAAAAAAGCTCAACATCTCCTAAAATGTTGAATGAAGAAGAGATATTTTCCATACGGAAAATATCTGAAAGCTGTTTTGTTCTTTAATCTGTTTTCTATCTCCAGTCAAAGTAGAAGGATTCAATATCTTCTGGAATGTCTATTTCTTCTAGTAGCATCATATCAAGATGAAGTGTTTTTGGAAAAAAGATGAATTTTGCCTTCTTAAGAGGTTTAGCATCAAAATAAGGTATATATGGTGTTTGAAGTGCTATCCATCCTCGTTTCTTAGCAGAAAAACTAGCAAAATTAGCAAGTTCTTTTGCTTCTTTCGTACTTAATCCATGTATGTGAACTATATCCAACCATCCACATGGAAAATGATGTCCAAAGCCTGCAAGGTTAAACTCCCATGCGAGGATAAAACCTTTCGCTACATCCTCTTGATCAGAATGAACTACGCAAAGAACTCCTGGTTGATCAAGTACCCACTCGAAATCCTCCTTCTTTGGTACAATAGAAAGCTGATTTCTTTGAACATGCTCCATTAGTAGTTCAAATAATCTGTCAGAATCCGATTTCTTGAAATTTCTGACGTTTTTGTTTTTAACCTTGGAAGTACCTTGAATGAATTTGAATGCTTGCTTTTCATACCATTTTACTTTGACAACTTTGACTAATTTTTTTGCATCAAGGACTCTTATAACAAATTGTTTTATAGAAGTTACACGTTTGATAATAAGATTTTCTTTTTTTACTACTATTCTAGATATATCCTTCCCATACTGTTCAGGTTCAAAAATCGAAAAAGCACCAACATAGTTTGCTTCAAGGCAAACACTGTATATTTTTTCACCTAGAGCTGTTGCTAATCCTTTTCTTTGATGATGAGAATGTACACAAAGCCAAGAGGGAATGACAAATTTGTATTTTTTGTCAAAAACTTTTAATTCTCGGGGAATTGCTCCTAAGAATCCCACAATTTCATTACTTTCTTTATGTATTGCTCTCACAAAAAGGCTTCTGTCACCAGAGGGGGCACCGTACATCATTCTAAATGTATCTTCATTAAAGACTATTGAAGCTCCTTCCTCTTGAGCTGCACCATCTTCAAGAAAAGCAGAAGTTATTAATTTAGAAAACTCATCGAAATCTTTGTCTTCCAATGTGAACTGTTCGATTACATATTCTGATTCAAGTTTCATTTTAACACCTGTTTCTAAGGAACCTTATAGGTTTGAACAGAAAATTAGAGTTTCTGCTCCTATATAAGTTTTGCAACTTTTAAGGACAATATTAACTGTTGAATCAGGCTAAATTTTTCTTGAATAATGTTTGAATTAAGAATGATTTTTAAAATAGTGACCGAAATATCATATGCACAGTAAACTTCAAAGAGATGAAAATATGATTTTCGATTTAATAATTCTAGCAGGTTATGGTGAAAGCGATGCTTTGCTTTGTGAGAATGAAGGAGTTACAAAAAAACCATTTTTGAAATTAGGGGACAAAACATTCATTGAACTTTTAGTTGAAAATTTACAACCACTTAAAGGATTAAGAGATATTTATCTCAGTGGTATGGCAGAGAAAGAATGGAAAACTGACCTTCCTGTAATTTTTGCTGAAGACGAAGGAGACATTATTTCCAAGCTCAGAAGGCATCGAGTAACTTATTATTCTGACAAAGAAGAACCTGATTATGTTATCGTAATCTCAGGTGATACTCCTTTGGTTACAGCAGCAGCTGTTGAAAGATTTATTGAAAGATGTAAAGCAACTACTGGAGGGGAATTAACTGGGCTTTACTATATGAGTTTGATTGATCAAAAAGATATGGTTGCAAAGTTTCCAGAATCAAACAGAACTTATGCGAAATTTAAAGATGTTACATTTGCAAGTGGTGATACTCTGCTAGCAAAACCTTCAATCATAGATAGTCATGGGGACATCCTAGATAGAATGGTGAATAACAGAAAATCAGTATTTAAATCCATAGCAGTTGTAAGTCCAATATTTGCTATTAAAACAGTTCTCGGGTTAGCCACTATCAATGACTTGAATAATGCAATAAATAAGAAGATATTCAAAACTCCAAATGCATGTCTCGGAGTAATGGTTGAA
The DNA here is from genome assembly GCA_030611665.1 of Candidatus Heimdallarchaeota archaeon. Classification (GTDB taxonomy): domain Archaea; phylum Asgardarchaeota; class Heimdallarchaeia; order Heimdallarchaeales; family Heimdallarchaeaceae; genus UBA460. The sequence goes on from JAUWPI010000001.1 coordinate 61,590, forward strand.
GATGCCGAACTAGGTATGGATGTAGATAAACCATCACAGCTTGAAGTAGTGAGAGACTATTATCAAAAACACATATCTAAATCAAAGAAGGAAAAACATAACATAATTTAAATAGAATATAGGTCTATGAGTTAGTTGTGTTAATAGATGAGTAGTATTCGTTCTCTCTCCAAGTTTCAAGTAATTTTTATTGTTGTAATTTTATTCTCAACCCCTTCATTTTCTTTCATTGAGAATAGTATTTCCTTAGATACAGATGAATTAAATATTGAAATGTGTTCTATATCTCCATCTCAGCAAATAGTTGAAGACTCTTCACTGGTGAACTTAACAATTCTCCACATAAATGACATACATGGTTGGATAGAACCCCATGATGGATTTGGAGGAGCTGCAACCTATATGGGTTATTTCAATCAAGAAGGTTATACTTATGATAATGATACCTTCCTTTTATTGTCAGGAGGTGACCAAAATACTGGTCCAGCAGTCGCTACTCTAAGTAAAGGGGAAGCAGTTATTGATGTTATGAACACAATGAATTTCTCGGCTGCTTGTATTGGGAATCACGAATTTGATTTTGGTGTAGAATGGATTGAGAACCAAAAAGAAATGGCAAACTTTCCTATTTTATCCTGCAACATTTATGATAAAGGAACAACAGATTTGGCTAATTTCACAGTTCCTTATGTAGTTCAGAATCACGGAGGAATAAACGTAGGGATAATTGGTTTAACTACAACTACAACTTATACTTCAGCGCATCCAAAAATAACTCAAGATTTTGATTTTTGGAATTTTGAAACATCAGTAAGAAAATTCTATGATGATGTACTAGCTGATGGTGCTGATGTTGTAATCGTGTTAGCACATGATTCTCCAAGTGTTTTATCTTCTTTAGCTTCCGCTGTAGATGACCTAAATATTGCACTATTCTTAGGAGGTCATAGTGGAACTCCTACAATCAGCTATATAGGAAATTCAATGGTAGCAATGGCAGGTCATTATGCTACTCAATATGCAAAAATAATCTTATCCTATGATACTGTTTTGGAAAGTATAGTGCATAAAGAGGGAATTCTTGTAAATAATGTAGAAGGAGGAGTAACCCCTGTATCAGAAGTACAACAAGTCGTAGATTATTGGGTTGATACTATTAATGCAACAGAAATAATTACCTATGCTTCAGATGATGTTTATGATAGCTATCCTGAAAGTGAGATCGGTAATCTAATCGCTGATGGAATGATGCATAATTTTTCATGGGACTTTAACTTTGCCGTGACTAATAGAGGTGGGGGATTAAGAGATTATTTCAGAGAAGGTGATATTTCAATTGCAGATGTTGTTTCAGTTATTCCATTTGAAAATAATATACTCGAAATCACCGTTACAGGAACAGAACTTAATGATATTATTAGGTTTAATCATGAATATAATGTTTATAGCGGAATTATTTACAGTTATAGTTACAATCCTTCATTTCACCTTACATCAATTAAGGTTTATGAGGCAGGATTATTTGTGGATATTGACATGTCAAAGACTTACACTGGGCTGATGACTGATTATACTTGGTGGGTTAATTATCAAGGACAGTTTTCTGCTTATGACACAGGAGTACATTATCGTGATGCTGTAATAGGTTATTTCAGAACTCTAGACGACATTTCTCTCTATACCTTAGATGGACGGATATTTGAATCTGATGAAGGACCTCTTGTTTCAGAATTTTCGAAGATAACAACATTCATGTTATCCGTAATCGTCTTAAGTTATTTCATAAAAAGAAATAAAAAGGATTGACTTGCTAAATTCTAAGAAGATTAGATTCTTAGAAGGCATTTCCACTTTATATTCCATTTCTGTAAATTCACAAAAGATTTTAAGATACTAACGATAATTTCTATGAATATAATGGAAACTCAATCTTCAGAAGTAAATTTACCTAAAGATTTGGAGAAACTGCTAAAAGGATATGATTGGGAAAAAGTTAATATTGGTTGGTCGAATTCAGAAATCTATAAATTAACAAGCAAAAATAAATCTTCCTTCTTCCTCAAAATAAACAAATATCCTAGAAGTTTGTTCTTTAACCATGAATTTGAAATGTTAAAATGGTTGAAAGATAAGATATCTGTCCCCGATGTCATCTATCACAACAAAAATTCTGATTATGAATTTCTGCTTCTCTCTGAAATTCCTGGAAAGGTTTCATATGAAGTATTTTCGAAATCTGATATCGAAACCAATCTTAAAATCTTAGCTAAGGGTTTACAAATTTTTCATGCTTTACCTATGGTTGGTTGTCCCAACAAGATTGATATTGATAAAATGATTTTACATGCTAAGGAAAGGCTAGAACAAGGTTTGATCAATAATGATAACTTCGATATCAGGTGGAAACATAAAACTCCTTATGAGCTATTTGAAGATGTTAAACGACTAATGCCAAAAAAAATTGATAAGGTTGTGACACATGGTGATTATTGCTTACCAAATGTGTTGATAAATAGTAGCGAATTGAGCGGGTTTATTGATTTAGGAAGTGCTGGAATTAATGATCGTTACTATGATTTAGCAGCTGTTTCATGGAGTATTTCCTATAATTTCGGTCAAAAATGGGTGCCTTACTTCTTTGAACAGTATGGAATTAATTATGATGAAATTGAAAGAGAAAGAATGCTCTTTTATCAAATGTTAAATGAATTTATAGAATTTTAAGATGGTTTTAAGGGAAGAATATGAACTACTGATTTTTGGAAAAATTAATATTCTGTGAATAGTTTCTTCTAGCTGATGACAAGGTTTCTCAAGTATATTGGCAAGGTTACAGCTGTAAGTATCCTTATTATGTTAGTAAACTTTAATATTTTAATTGTACATTCAGCAAATACTTTACACCATGAACAAAATTCAACCTTGAATTCAGAGCAACTATTATTGTTCAACGAAACAAATGCATACAATCTTATTTCTTCACAACTTGATATAGGTTTTCGAGTTCCAGGCACTGTAGAACATGATCTCTGTGCTAATTGGATACGTAATCAGATAAATTCTCATGTCGATTCAGTAGTAAGTCAGAATTTTACCATTCAGAAAGAAGGTCTAGCAGCTTATGAATGTCAAAATATTCTAGGTAAATTAAACACAGATGAAGAAGAAATTGTCATTTTAGGTGCTCACTGGGATTCTCGTAATGTTTCTGAAAAAGACTATATTGATCGAGACTTACCCATTCCTGGAGCAAATGATGGTGCTTCTGGTGTTGCTGTTTTAATAGAGCTGGCAAGAGTCTTGTCCTTATTTACATCCAATCTTTCTTGTCAAGTATGGTTTCTTTTCATAGACGCTGAAGATCAGGGATATACCAACGGTATGTATGGTATACAAGACTGGGATTACGTAGAAGGTTCACCCATTTTTGTTGAGAATATTGAAAATTTCTATGACTCCTCAGTGGAAACATTAAACTGTTTTATCTTACTGGATATGGTGGGAGGAACAAATCTCACGTTTATCAAAGAATCAAGATCCGATGACAATTTGCATGAGAGTATATTCGAAGAAGGAAGATCTTTAGGCTATAATGAATCATTTCCTGTTGATCCCAAAATTATGTCAATTAACGACGATCACATACCCTTCACAGAACTAGATATACCTGTAATAGACCTGATCATTGATTTTATTTATAGTGACTGGACGCATCACCATACTCATTCGGATGATTTGAGCAATATCGATCCAGAGAGTTTGAAGATAACAGGACAGACCATTGAATCATTTATTAAAACCTATTATTCTAATGATTCGGATCAAACGTGGTCAGAGAGTGACTCTGGATTCCCATTATGGGGTTACACCTTAATTGGATTAGTAATACTTGTTGTAGTAACTGTAACTTTTCTTTATAGAAGAAAATAGAATCAAATTCCGGATTTTTAACTACAAATGTTAATAAAGAAGAGAGTACAAGAAAGATAAAAGTAAGCTGAATTAAAGAGGTTGAAAAATGAAGGTCTCTAAAGAAGATGTTAAGTACCTAGTTTTCGAGGGTGGAGGAGGAAAAGGATTGATTTATTTAAGTCCAATTCAAGCGCTTGAGGAATTAGATATATTATCTCATACTGTTGTTAATGTAAACGGAAAGAACGTGTTTCGTTTAGACAACAAAAAAATCCATGGCGTTGCAGGAACTTCGGTGGGTGGACTTACTGCATTACTTGTAGCTGCTGGTTTTACAACAAAGGAAATATTCAATATTTTAACCAGTGATTTAGATGAAAAGATTCTTGATTCAGTCGAATTTGGAAAGATTCCTACAGTTCATACTTTAGGCAATCCTAGACACATAATTAGTGACAGGCCTATTAACAAAGATAGAATGTTATTTGACAAATACTGGGACACTATCAAACACTCTGATAAGAGATCTTTGAAAGATTTAGTTAAACTTCCTGTAAAAGCTTTTAAAGAATTTAACATGGGTTTCTTCTCAGGGCTAATTAAATGGTATATAGATTATGAATCAAGAAAAGTCGTGACCAAAGAACCAAAACACGAAATATATGGTGTAATTCAAGATATTGCAAAAACAAAAACAACAAAATCCGCTATTGACATTGTTTTAGAGAACTCCGCTGATAGTATGTATAGTTTGAAATATGATCTTGGGCTCTTTTTGTCCGAATCTTTGCGAGATGCAGTTGATGAATTTATCGAGTATAAATCTGGGATTAAGAATTGTACTTTTGAGCAATTTTATAATACTTTCAAAATAGATCTAGTTCTTACTGCATTCGATGTATCAACTAATGAGGTATACTACTTCCGAAACGATGAAAAGTGGAAGGACCTTTGTGTTGCTGATGCCTTAAGAATGTCTGTCAGTATACCTATGGTATTCAAACCTGTTGTTATGAAAATTGAAGGTGACAAAATCATTACTGTTACAGATGAAATCTCTTCAGCAAATTATATAGTAGATGGTGGATTGGGTAACAATTTTCCCATTCATGTGTTCGATGAGGAAGGTTCTGACAAATTAAACCCTCATGTGTTAGGTTTCAGACTCATAACTGCTAGACCCTTTGTAGAAGGGGAAACAACATTCCTTGGCTACCTGGAAAATATTTTTCTTTCTCTGCTTAAGTTAACTTCTGAATTGCAATTGAAAAGAGATTTTGAGAGAGATCAAACCATTGACTTAAACACTGAAGGAATAAATTTCTTAGATTTTGCATTTGAGACTATAGCTGAAGAAACACTTACAGAAGCAAGGAAATTGACACTTAAGTACTTTGAATAAGTGTTGTCTTCTTAGCTTTTTAGTGCTCTTTTTTTTGTTTACGCGGCAAATCATGAATATCCTGTTATTTCAATCATGGTTGGCTTGGTAACCGCTTTACATAAAAACTTAAGAAAGTCAAAAGCACCTAATACATGTGAAGAGAATTTATGCAGCGGTTCTGTTATCTATTCCGTTTATTGTAGTTTTACCTATGATTTATCCAGAATCGATAATCTATAGAGATTATTACCGTTACATGAAAACTATTACTTTGTTAGCTAATATGCTAATTTGCATGTTCTTTGCTGCTCGATCTAAGGAACGCGATGAAAGAATTTTTTTCATTCTTATTGGTGTCTCTATGCTTTTCTTTTTTGTAGATGGTATATTTGATATTATCTCAATTTATTCCAGTTATCCCATAGACATTTATGATGCGATATCAGATTTTGTAGGAATTTTACCTATTCTTTTCCTACTATTTTATCGAATTATTGTAGATTTTAAACACATAAAAAAAGAAAACCGAACTACTTTACTTTTTGGATCAATAGTTTCCTCTTCAGGTTTTATCTTGTTAGGTGTAGTAGTTTTAAGAGTAGCTTTATCTACACCAGGTATTTCTATAAACGATATTTTGCTTTACCTTCCATTTTTAATTGTCAATATTTTAATGATGGTCTTACTTGTAACGCTCTATATTCTATATGTAGAAGTCAATTTTAGATATTACATACTGGCCTTGTTATCAGGTTACTTCTTTCTCTTTGTTGGAGATGTTTTTGAGTTCATGTATGCTCTTTATAAGGGGATTGGGAATAGGATAGCTTCAAGATCTGTGACTCTGTTTGCATTTGCTTTGCTGTTTGTTATACTTGTTTGGATTAGAAGTAGTAATATCAGCATCTCAACCCTAAGTCAAATTGAAGAAGAAAGAACGAAATATAAGAAACTTTACCTAGAATTAGATGATAAATTGAGAGATTTGCTTGTCTTAACTCAATTCTTACGACATGATTTCGGAAATGATATCGTTGTAATATCAAATGCTCTTGAAATCTACAAAGAAAAACCATCGAAGGATTTGATGATGATGGCTGAAAAACGTCTGAAATTGATGGAAGAAAGAATCAGCAATTTGCGAACAAAAGAAGAAATTTACTCTAGTCTTAAAACAGTAGCCATCCCCATTACATTCATCGAAGATATTGCAAAATTGTTCAAAAACGTCTCTATTCGAATAAAGAATAGAAAGTTACAAGTTCGAGGGAACCAGCTTCTTAATTCTGTTCTATTCAACATAATTGACAATTCTTTCAAGCATGGAGGAAAAAATGTAGATGTCAAAATAGATGTTGATACGCGAGATAGGTTTGTTATTATAAAAATTATAGATAATGGGACAGGTATGACAGATCAACAGAAAACTATCATCCGAAATCGCGTAGCAACTTTGGATGAGAATCTAGAAATTCCAGATAGTGTGGGGTTGATGTTAGCTAAAACTACAATAAACGGTCTTGGTGGAGAATTGATCATTGAAGACAACAAACCTCGAGGAACAATCATAATACTTGAGTTACCTATCTTTGAGGAGAAATAAAAGCAGAATATTTTTTCTAT
>JAUWPI010000048.1 GCA_030611665.1 Candidatus Heimdallarchaeota archaeon
AAAGAGAATAAGAAGGGGGTTCTATTTTCTTTTTCTGTTTATTGCTATTGCAGCAATCGCTATAACAGGTAAGGCTAATAAAGCAAACACAGATGCACTGACTGGATCATTGTCATCTATACCAATAACTGGATCATGAACTAGTTTTAAGTTATCGCCATAATTTGGATAGACTAAATATAGATTAATGAATTCTCGACCAAAAGCATGACCTACTCCAAAATTAGAATCTTCACCAAAGCTTGTTGAAGTAGAAGATACAGCTACTGTATCAACATAGGTTCCAGTCTCATTAAAAACATCAGCTTCAGGAGACCATGCGAAATATGATTTAAGATCATCATCATCGTAAAAACCTATACCATCTCTTGAAGGATCAGCTGTTCTGTCAGTAGCATTTGCTGATTCAGTCATATTTGCATATTGAGAGGCTTCAGGTACATTAACTCTGTCCCCATTTTGTACTCTATGCCTATATCGATTTTCGTGAATTTTAACATGAAGAGCTAAACCAACTGTGCCTTCACTAAAAGTCCAACCATCGATAATTATATCGAATTTAACTTCCTGGAGAGCTTTAACTTCATAAGTATATGTTGTATCGTCAAGAGTTTGTGTAACAGTTACATCCTCTAAGTACACATGATATACAAAAGTAAGAGTAGCTCCATTGTCAAGTTCTGAAGAAGTTTGGGTGACTGTTATTTCATTTGAGGTGTTAGTTATATCTAAATCCCATGTAATCACATCAGAAGCAAGATTGTAGATTTTACCACCAAACTCATCCCTTGAATCTATTGTGAGATCTTCACCAAATAGCTCTGTAATATAATGAAAACTTACATGAAATATCTCTGTTTTTCTATCTGTTTCAGATGCGCTTCCTATCCAGAAAAAGATATCAGGTTTTCCAGAATGCATTTTCACTTTAATGTCTGGAGTCTCAATGAAGAGTGATCCTTCTCTGTTTTCAGCTTTCATATCAGAAGGTACTGCTACAGCAGTTGAAAGAGTGGAAACAAAGAGAACTCCAACCATTACCATCATAATAATTTTAGTTTTGGAAATCATTATTATCAAGCATCTATAGAAAATCAAAGTATATGAAAGGTTGCATTTTGCTTCGTTGCATGACCTAAAAAGGTTAAAATGCAACGTTGCGCAACGTTTCATTCTATTACTGTTCGACCGTCATCAGTCAAGTAAACAACATATGTTCTTCCCCAACGTTCTCTTTTAATCAAACCCCTTTCTTCCAGAGGAACAAGGTTCCGGGAGATTTTAGATTTTGAATATCCTGTAATTTCACACAAATCTGTTTGATAAATCTTTCCTTTTTTATCATGTATTATTTTGATAAGAGCTTTTTGATTTTCATTTAACAACACTCTTCCAAGTTTCTGTATTGCTTTCTTTTCTCTATAACGAATTAACCAAGTTGTACTCGCTACACCAAGGAATATACCAGCAATTACACCGAAAATGAATAAGCTGTAACTAGATGTTAGAAAACTAGATTCAGGTTCAAGAATTATTGGTTCATCAAAACGGACTAAGAAGAAAGGGTTAGAGGAGCTAGATAAATTAGTAAACATCCAAGAGACAATGATTCGGTTTTTTATAAGAATTTGAGTTGCATTTAAGGGATAGAAGGGTGATAAACCTCCGTCAGAGTCATAAATGAAGCTTCTTTCAGGGAGGATGATAGAAAATGTATGTGATAAAGTAAAATGAGATATGGACGAATAAAATTCAAAATAGTAGAAAGACGAATCTGATTCAGTAAGTACTAAAGGAGTAGTTATATCATATTTTACAACAAAACTTGAGATTTCATTCTGCTCAACATCATATCTAAAATTAACTTCAACTAAATTGGATGTGTTGGTTATAGGAAGCCAGTTGTAAATTAAACTACCTTCAGCATCTTTAATAACCAGAGTACTTATGGAATGGTTAAACCACAAATCTATTGAGCTGATTGGTAAAGCATTAAGATTTTCTATAACAAATGATTCACTCATGGAAACAGAGTTAACAGTGAAAATATCTATTGAAGCAACGTGAGAACGAATAACAATTTGATCTGCAGAACTAATAGAAATATTACTAGTTGATTCAGTTTTTCCTTGAATCATAGTATAATTAGGATTAAACATCATTACACCTAATAAAGCTAAGACAGTGAATATTGTGAAGTAAGTTCTAGTCCTCAAGTTAAAAGAATTAGAACATACAACTAAAAAAGAATTTCCATATGAAGAAGAAAAAATAAAAAAAAGGGAGGATTACTAATCTCATGTTGGGTTATTATCTGAAACTACAACTTATTGTTCAGATGCTTCTAACTCAGTTTGTGTTTTCATACCTTGTTCTAGATACTCTTCTGCCCATTTTTTCCTGGTTTCATCAGAAGGTAGTTTAACAAAATAAGTTATAACTAAACCAATTATGAGAAGTACAATGAGGAAGAGAAGTGCAACAGAGAATGTTCTCCAAGGTTTACCTTGTGCTTCAAAGTGATTATAGAATAAAGCAATCAAACCACCCCAGATCAAAAATGCAACAGAAGCATTCAATCGTCCTGTTATGTAGGAGAATCCCACATATTCACCAACTTTCCCTGGTGGAGCTAATTTTAGTATCATCACCCTCTGTACAACCCACGTTGCACCTATTCCTACCCCAACTGAAATCATCATTATAAAAGTTAAAATGAACATTAAGCTGAACTCTGGAACAATGTTTTTTTCACCATACCATATCGCAAAAGCTCCGCAAGTCATTCCCACTAAATAAAGAGCGCCTACTATATATGCCGTAACTTTCGGTCCTATTTTATCACCTAACCAACCGATAATAGGTATGATAATAATTGCCAATACTACTACAGGTAATTCTAAAATTAAAGATTGACTCTCTGGAAAGCCTATACCATCCCTTAATACGTTCAAAATTATCAGATTGGCCGTGTTAGCTACATCTACAATGAAGAAAAATCCAATAATGAACAGAAACATGTTTTTGTGTTGTCGAATATCTCTGAAAGTTCTATAGAGCTGTCCGAAAGAATCTTTTACAAGATTTTTGAACTTCATTTCTTCTTTCGGTCTTGTTTTCTCTTTTGTGAAGAAGAATGGAATCATAAATAACAAGAACATAACTGCACATGCAACATACGTTAACCATTCCCCATAATAGCCATAATTCACTGGTCGTATCCAAACATTTCCATTAACCACATGAGCTGTTGGATCGGCATTAGGGTCTCCAAGAGGTGCATAGACGAAATTCATTAGGAGTAATAAACCTATAGCGGGGATTATACTAACCCATCCTAAACCCATTGCAAATCCAGAAGTTTTGCCTATATCCTTTTCTGCTGCAAGTGTTGGTATCATTGCATCAAGGCAGTAAATTACTCTTTCATACTTTGTCACTTCATCTTCTAACATATCTAAATATTTTATAACAAGTACTTTCAGTAAAGGTTACATGCCTGATTCTAAACCCTTTGTCGTTGTTGCAGCTGGTTTTGGTAATTATACTCGAGAGTATCCTGCTTATGTTGAGAAATTTGGTAAAGAGAATGTGGTTTGGACAAGCAATTACAAGAGGTATACTGTTGAAGACCATTTAGAAGAACTAGAATCCAAAATACCCAAAGACAAACCTTACATTCTTGTAGGTCACAGTTTGGGAGGTTCTATCATCATAGAATTGATGAGTAGAAAGCCATTAAATAATTGCCAAGGAGTTAGTCTTAATGGTGCCTCTAGAATGGTTCTTTCTCACTGGTTTCTCAATTTCTTATTTTATTTACCTGTCCCAATTATCTACTCATTTTTTGTATTGATGGTTATCTTATTTCCATTGAATTTTGTTTTGACTGGGTTTAATCTCCACAAAGCAAAACAAGCTTCATTTGAAGGTATAATAAGATTAACTGAAAATGGTACGAGAGAAATTAAGAAGGAGTATAACTATTGTCTTAGAAAGATTGGTAGAGAAGTTTCAAGTATTCACAAAGACAATTTAAACATTCCAACCCTATTCATTCACCTTGAGAAAGAAATGATGGTTGACGAAGAAGATCTAGAATTTACTAAATCATTGTTTAAGAACAAGAGAGTTAAAATCATCAAATCCGATACTATGCATCTTACACATGATTTTGATTATGTTGTTGCAGATTTAATTGAAGAGAAATTAGATTTCTTTGGTTATGAAAAGATCTCTAAGTCTAGTTGAGAATCAGTTGAAGTTTTTCCCTTCTTCTTAGATTTTTTAAATGTATCAGAATGTATTTCGCTAAGAGTTCGTGTTTTTTTTGGTTTAGTAGAGTAATATCTGTTTCTCCAAGAAACCTGATTCCCAAGAGCTCCGTTAAGCAATGATAAGAGGATTATAGTAATGACTACAACCATCGCTATAGGGTAAAGTAGGACGAAAATAGCGTTATTTTTACCTCTTTCTCTCCAATAAAGATAATAAGCAAGTCCCCACGATAAATAAAGAATTATATTTACAATAATGCCTACTGAAAAATCCCAAACCAACCAAGATGTTGGATTAATGATAGAATTTACAAGGAAAAATGGAGCAGTTAAGCAATAGATTAACCAGCAGATGATTAAGATAACTCTCCAATACGGAAGTGTATTTATTCCTCCCCAGATTGCCCTTTTAAAAGCTCTATAGAAATCAATAAATTCTCCCGGATACATTCTTGTTGAGACTATTTTTGTGTGATCGATGAAGAATAACTTCTGTTCCTTTTCCTTACAAAGTTTAGCTAATGCAACATCTTCAACAAGTGAGGAACTTATAGCTAGATGACCACCTAATTTCTCATAACCACCTCGAGAAAACATCATATACTGACCACTTGCCATATATGCAGATTTATCAAACTGATTGTTTATTTTATCTCTTGGTCCCCCACCAATAAAACTTAGGAAGTACATAAAACCAACTAAGTACTCAAACCATTTCTCTGCTTTTTGATAAGGAAATAAGGATAACAGTGTTGTGTCTGTCGAATGGAGGTGCTCAACTGTAATTCTCAATGATTTTGGAGTATGCTCTGTATCTGCATCAGTAAACAAAAGAATCTCACCTTTCGAGGCTTTGTAACCAATATGACATCCGTAAGATTTACCTACCCAACCTGTTGGTAAATTTTCATCAATAATTGTTTTAACACTATATTCTTTTGCAATATCTATTGTTCTATCTTTTGATCCTCCATCAACTACGATAATTTCTAGCTTTGGATAATCTAGAGCTGTTAAACTTTTCAAACATTTGCCGATATTATTTTCCTCTTCTAAAGTCGGAACTATAATACTTACTAAAGGTAATTCATAATCTGGTAGATTGAGAAATTCCCAACCATCTCTGCTATTTCTTATTATATTTGCTAAATAGATGAAACAACTACTTACAATCAAGATATAGAGAGTTTCAAATACAAAGCCCAAGTTATCCACATGCCAAAGATGGTAAATTTATATGTCTAGCTGTTCCTTATAATATTTGCCTTATGTAAGTAAAAGAAAAACTGAGGATGTCTAACACAAAATTTCAGTGATAAATATGTTCCTCATCGTAAATTTTCGGTTTAAATACTTTCATGGATATAGCAAGGAAAGGAAGGATAAAACCTAATGTAAATCCAATTACTGCAAATAGAGTGAAAAAGAAGTTCTCATATGGTACTGTATAAAGAGTACAACTACCCAACAATATGGTTGCACAAAGTTGTTGCAAAATCGAATCAACAGTTAGATATAGGAAAAAGATGCCAATTACATTAAAAATAACTCCATATCTATAAATTGGTATTTTCTTGTTCCATTGAGTTTTTCCAGGTATCATATTGTGTTTTCCAATTAATCCTCTGAAAGCAGGTATTAAAAAGAAAGGAGCTGTAAGGCTTCCGAAAAGTAAGAAGAAGGGTACATACCATATTTTGAGTGGGAATGTTGCGGATTTCATTGTATAAAATGTAGTAGCTGATATTGTTGCAAAGTAGATAACGAAGGTCAATGAAAGGATTATAATTAACCACCATTGCCCTAACATATATGCTCTTACTAAGGGTATTTTTAGCATGTATATTATCGCATAAAATATTCCAAGGAAATAAAACGAAGTAGCAGCTACAACCAATAAGGAAGAAAATACTATGTCGATTGATTGTCTAAATTTTAACTTCCTTTTGAAAGTATGTTTGATCAACTTACCAGTATAATCATACATTATCCCGGATTGACCTGTAAACCATCTAAAGAGTTGACTAAGTTGGTGTGCCATAGTTTCCGGAACTAGGGACATCGAACCTATTTCATCTAAGAAATAACCTTTTTTGCCTTCCATTATTAGATTGACGGAATGATCAAAATCCTCTGTCATTTTTCCTTCAGGTATAGGATAAGCATATTCCCTTCTAAAACAAGCAGTTGAACCGCTATAGAGTACAGTACCTATTATTCGTCTTGCATTTTCAGAGCAGAATTGTTGTGTCAAGCTCATTGCTTCCCAAACATGTAGGAAGTTGGAAACATTTCGAAAACCGAATTTGGATTGAACGAAAGCATATTCAGGATATTGTTCCATAAGGGCAACAAATTTAGAAAGTATATTGGGGTCTGGAATATGGTCAACATCGAAGAAAGCTATCAATTCACCTTTTGTTTTTGGGATGACCAGATTTAGCATATGAGCTTTGAACTGATCATTTTCCTCAAAATAATAAATGGCGTTATGTTCTTCAGCTAAATTCTTACATGCTTCCTTAAGTTCTAAATTAGTACTATCATCAGCTACCCACACTTCATAATTTGAATAGGTTTGTTTTGTAAACCCTTCAAGAGTTTCTTTGAGAACTTGGGGTTGAACATTATGAATAGGAACAATCACACTGATTTTTGTTTTACCTGATAAAGCATTTAAATCGTAAGGGACTTCCCCAACTCTTAGTACACCGTCGATGAGTTGAATAGCAAAGTAAATAGCAATTAAAAATGCAGCTGCTTCCAAAATTAAAGCAGAAATATTGAGTACCTGCCCTCCTACATTAAGTTCATCACCAAAATCACCAATGATATTAATAAGTGACCAAATAAAGTAAGCTGCGATGAAAGCATAAAAATGATAACCAAAAATATGGTTTACTTTGCTCCAGAAATTCCTTTTATTCATAAAGAGATTATTTCTGTGTGAATATTTAAATATTGATAATTAAGTATAAACTATTTAAGTGACTTTTCTAATCTATTATTGAGATGTCTATACCAGATAATCATCCAAGAGCAGAATCTTTGAGAATTCGCGAAAGAATCATAGAGGGTATGCATGAAAAAGTGGTTGCTGAAGCAGGATTAATAGCACATGGTCGTGGTGAAGCTTATGATTATATATTAGGAGAAAAAACACCAAATTATGCTCAAAAGCAACAAGAAGTTGCAGTTGCAATGTTATTAACATCAAAAAAAGCTGTTATTAGTGTTAACGGAAACATAGCAGCTCTCTGTCCAAAAGAAATAGTTAAGCTTGCAGAGAATACAGGAGCTTTACTTGAGATAAATTTATTTTATAGGAGTGAGGAGAGAGTTAAAGCTATTACCAGTGTTTTAGAAAAAGCAGGTGCAAAGACAATTCTTGGAGTTGAGCCTGAGTATTTTGAAACAATTGAAGAAATTTCACATTTGAGGAGAATAGTTGATATGAGAGGGATATATACTGCTGATGTAGTTCTTGTTCCACTAGAAGATGGAGATAGAACGATGGCACTTAGAAGAGCAGGTAAAGAAGTAATAACGATTGACTTGAATCCTTTGTCTAGAACATCTCTATGGGCTAATGTAACAATTGTAAACAATGTTATTAGAGCAATACCAGAGATGACTGAGGAAGCATTCAAGCTTAAGAATAAAAACTCTGATGAATTAAAAGAATTAATAAATAACTTTGATAATTATCAATCACTTCAAGAAACTCTTAATTTCATGTCTTCAAGATTAAGAGAGCTAGCTGAAGGAAAATTGGAAGACCCCACAAAAAATCTATGAGATGTCAAAAATGATTAAGAAAGTCACTATAAAAAATCTTCAAAAAATGAAAGAGGAAGGAGAAAAAATTACCATGATTTCAGCATATACTTATCCAATGTCTAAAATTATAGATCAGATGGGTATAGATACAATTCTAGTTGGGGATTCACTAGGTATGACAATTCTTGGCTTTGAAGATACTCTTAAAGTGACTTTAGATGATATGATTCGTCATACTCAAGCTGTTTCTAGAGGAGCAGAACGAGCTCTTGTGATTGGAGATTTACCTTTTCTCTCATACGGATTAAGCAAAAAAGAGACAATTAAACAAGCAGGATTGTTAATCAAAAAAGGAAATTGTCAAGCTGTAAAATTAGAAGGTGGAGAAGAAAGAACAGGAGAGATTCGAGCATTATTAGGAATAGGAGTACCAGTGATGGGTCATATAGGATTAACCCCAACGTATGTAAACAAATTCGGCGGTTTTAAGGTTCAAGGCAAATCTTCAGGAGCAGAATCCAAACTTCTAGAAGATGCTATTAAACTAGAAGATGCTGGAGTATTTTCTATTGTTATAGAATCTGTTCCTTGGAAATTAGCCAAACAGATAACAAAAGAACTAACCATACCTACCATCGGTATAGGTGCAGGAGAATACTGTGATGGTCAAGTTCTTGTTATCGATGACCTGATAGGTCTATCTTTGATTGATAAGCCAAAATTTGTTAAAAAATATGCTAATGTTCAAGAAATTGTTAAGAAAGCAGTAAAGGATTTTATCAATGAAGTAAAAGAAGGGAACTATCCTTCAGAAGAGTACAGATATGATTAATTAGAGCTTTTTAACTGTCGAATGACAGATTGTTTCTTTCACAAGGTTTGGATGATTTGGTAAATCATCAACATCTTTGTAGAGGATAAATATTCCATCACCTAACATTATCTGACTGATTATAAGATTTTCATTTTCATATCGCTTCATGAAATCCATTACATTCGGAGTGGCTAACATTGAGGAAATAGCAAATTGTTTTGAGGTTAATCCAAAGTTCCTGACTGAAGGTTCGTTAATTAACTCTTGGAGAAACAAGTCACCTACGCTATTAATTTTTTCTTTCCAATTAATGTTTTTAATAATGGATTTTGTACTTATTTCACCAAAGGATATAGTTGCTACTTTGAATTGATTTCTAAGGATATTTTCTGCTTTTCCGACAAATGGAGCACCTTCTAATGTTCGGTATTCCCAACCTCCTTTATGTAATGCTAAAACATCCCCCAAACCTCCACCTTCTATAATTTCAGCAGTATGTGCAATTTGATATAATTCTTGTTCATTCAAACTAAGTTTCAATAGATCATTAAGTGCAAATGCACAACTGAGAGCTCCAGATGCACTAGCACTATATCCAGCAGATAAAGGAACCTCAAATTCATGATGAATTGAAACACCAAAATCACTCTGATTATTCGATTGAGCTAGTTCCAAAAAATGATTGAGAACGAAGCTTGATATGTTTGCAAGATTCACCTCTACTTCTTTTCTATTAAAATAAAAGTGGTTTTTATTATCCTCAGAAAATCTAACTGTTGTTGTTGTTCCCCGTGATATAGAAAATCCAGCACCACGAGAACCTCTTTTTAATGGATCTTTGTTTTCATCATAGATTGCAAAGAGACCAGAGATGTGTGAAGCTACCCAATAGTTTGTCATTATACCACTCATAACAATGATTTGAATTCTAGCATAGCTAATTCTTCAGGTTCACTTTTGTTAGATAGTGTTTTTATTATTGAAACAAGTTTAGAATTAATTGGTGCCGATACATTTTCTCTTCTGCTAATTTCTAAAAATTTACCGTTAAGATAGTCAATTTCGGTTTTAACACCTTTTTCGAGATCCTGAAGCATAGAACATTTATTGTCTGAAGTAATTCGAGCAATTTCATGAATAGTTTCAAGTGCATCTGACCTGGATATTGTCATCATACTTGCAAGAATTGCTATTGTTTCATCTACAATTCGTTCAATCAAATCTAGAAGTTGTTTGTCTTTGATAATATCCCCATTTTTCAGCTTTGTAATAGAACCTATTGGATTGATAGTTGAATTTACAATTGCTTTGAGATAATAGTGATATGCAAAATTTTTATTCAAATCTTCAGGAATTAAAGTTTCCAGTCCTATAGATAGCAACAATTTTTTCCATTGCTCTATTTCTTCTACATCTGTGTAATTAATTACTCCGAGTTTAGTTTCCCCAACAGCTGTTTCTGTAACACTATTCTCATCTCGATATGCACCTATAGATGATACTGCACGTGTAATCTTCCAATCTTTTTCTTTTTCAGTAAAAGGTTTTTCGACAGCAATACCGTTTTGAAACAGCAGAATAGATGAATCATCAGCCATATAATCGACTAGATAATCTGCTAAAACTTGATTATTATATGCTTTTGTTGCTACAATACACCGCTTGAACTTGTAGTTGTCAGGAAGAAACTCATGCACTTCTGGCTTATGTAAAATAGGAACGTCATCTGAGAATAATTGAACAAATAATCCTTCTTCGCCTATTTTTTTGGTCCCCCTACCTGAAGTCAAACATACTATTTTGGTATTTTTTCTCTCTAAACGAGAAAATAGTACAGAACCAATAGCTCCTAATCCAGCAATAAGAATTGTATTTTTACTACTCACAGAATAGGATAATTGTAAGCTGAATAAAAAGTTTTTTTAGAGTTTACCTGTTTGTTATAAAATTAAGGCAGTAATTTTCGTAAATTGAAGATAAAAAAATAGAGAAATGAGAAAAAGTTAAAATTATTCTTGTGCTTCTTCTCTAACAACATGGTGATCAAAGTTGAAGTCGTTCTTGTAGCCTTTGTACCTATCAATTAGAGCCATAGCGTTGTCTTCTTCTTCAACTTGTTCCTCAATAAACCATAGTAATAAGGGGAGAGTAGAGTATTCTTTGATTTCTTGTGCAAGCTCATATAATTCACTGATTTTACCTGTAATGAATTGTTCATGTGCCAGAGTAGCTTCCAAAATTTCCATTATATTAGACCAATCTTGTTTTTGTTCTCTCAACATAGGATAATGCACTTTTCCTCCTCTTTCAAGTATATGAGTTTTAAACTTCATTGCGTGAGCAAATTCTTCTTTTGCTTGATTGTCAAACCAATCTGCAAGCTTAACTAGAGTTCTTTCTTCAAACCAGTTTGCCATTCCTAAATAGATATATGCTGATTCTAGCTCTTCTCCTATCTGTTTGTTTAGAGCTTCATTCATTTTATCGCTGATATTTGCCATAGTTAAAACCTAACTTTTTATCTGTGATTTATTAGTAAGTGCATATTTAAACCGTAACATTGTGCAAGTTTTTTGCACACCAGCATAGTTAGTAAAAACTAACCTAGCCATAAATTTATTTAAATCTTAGATTACTGATTATACATGTCACATCCATCAAGTACTATCATCGGAACTGAAGGAGATGAGCTTAAGGATAAGGTAATTATTCATTGCATAACAAGTTCGATTTCTTGTTTTCTCGCTCCACAAATATCAAGGAAGTTGATGAGACATGGGGCTAGAGTTATTCCAGTTTTATCTCCTGAAGCTGCAAAGTTTGTAGATCCTATGATATTTGAATGGGCAACAGGTGAGATACCTATAACTGAGATTAAAGGAAAAGTGGAGCACGTTAGATATGCAGGACTGAAAGAAGAGGGAGCAGATCTAATTTTAGTAGCTCCTATTACAGCTAATTCTATATCTAAAATAGCCAATGGTATAATGGATACAGTTGTCACTTTAATGACAGGAACAGCTCTAGGAAACAAAATTCCAGTTATTATGGTTCCTACAATGCATGAAGTAATGATGCATAATCCAGCTATTGAAGAAAACATTGACAAACTAAAGAAAATGGGGGTAAACATTGTTTATCCTAGAGTAGAAGAAGAAAAAGCAAAAATCCCTGAGAATGATGAAATAGTGAATTACTGCATTAGAGCGATTTATAGTAATTCATTAAAGGGTAAGAAAGTTCTGATAAACGCTGGTCCAACTAGAGCATACATTGATGGAATAAGGTTTATTTCAAATCCTTCTTCGGGAAAAATGGGATATGCTTTAGCTTTAGAATCTTGGAGGAGAGGAGCAGAGGTTAAGCTAGTTTACGGGGCTACACTATTACCACCACCGAAGGTTATTGAAGATAAAATAAAGGTTACATCAGCTAAAGAAATGTATGACCAAATGATTAGTGCACTCAAAGAAGATCAGTATGATTATGTCATCTTAGCAGCTGCAATGAATGACTTCGAATCTGAAGAAATATTTGACGAGAAATTATCTTCAGCTATAAATTTGGAAATTATATTAAAACCAACAAAGAAATTAGCAGATGTTGTAAAGGAAACTTCACCCATTTCACAACTAATACTTTTCAAAGCAGAGTATAAGAAATCGGATGAAGAATTGAAGGAAATAGCAATAAAGCGAATGCAAAATGCTAATGCAGATTTGATTGTTGCTAATGATGTTTCAAATAAGCAATTTGGTTTTGAAAGTGATTTAAATAAAGTATTGATTATACCATTCGAGGGAGAATCGCAAGCGAAAGAAGGAACCAAACTACAAATTGCTAAATGGATTTTAGATGCTATTGAGAAAATGGAATAAATCATTAATTAAGCATTTCTTATGAAAGTCATAAACTAGAAAACTGAAATCTGAAATCCTCTGGTAAATATTTTTTCAAATTTTTCAAGTTTAAGAACATTTTTGTAAAATGCTTTAAATCTTGATTTTCTAAAGCTTCATCTATTGTTATCCAATCAAACTCTGAATGTTCCCAATCAAGTTTAACCTCTCCCTTAATGTATTTGCAATAGTATGAGATAAAGACCATAGGAAACTCTTTACTACCTCTATAGAAGAAACCAGTATCAACTGGTATTATAACTTCCACATCTAAACCTGTTTCTTCCTTAACCTCTCGCACAATTCCTACATTAGGCGATTCGTCAGCTTCTAATCTACATGTGACAGTTTCCCAAGCATTAGGTTCAAAATCTCTATCTGCTGATCTCTTCATAATGAGATATTTTCCATCCTTTTCTATTAGAGCAGCCATTCCAACATAGACTTGTTTCATATCAGATTTTGTAACACAGTTATATTTCAAATTATCTTAAAAAATTGAGAGGACTAGTAATATTAAATAACCAAAAGATAATAATAAGAGTTCACAGAAGGATATACATAAAACTGAATATAACCTGGAATGCGGAGTAAAATGGGAAAAAATAACAAAAAAAGTTATGAAACCTTGAAAATTTCAAAGTTTAAAAAAGCTGCTTCTGAGGTTTATTCCACTTTAGAGAGGAAACATAATGTTCACGCTTTAGTTGATTTTGATATTACGGAAACACGTAAAATGATAAAACAACATTTTGAAAAGACAGGTGAGAAATTATCATTTTCTGCTTTCATAATTAATTGTGTAGGGAAAGCTGTTTCAGATAATAAAAGAGTTCACGCTATAAGAAAAAATAGAAGAAAATTAGTTGTATTTGATGAAGTAGATATTGCTACTATTGTTGAAAGAAAGATAGATGGTGAATCTTGGCCTATTCCACATGTTATTAGATCCGTGGACAAAAGACCGCTAAGAGAGATACATAATGAGATTCGTAAAGCTCAAGTTGCCAAAGAGATTATAGAGGATTTTCAGAATCTGGTTGATTTCTACCTGAAGTTTCCTAGTCCAATAAGGCTATTAGTCAGAAATAGGGTTCGAAATAATCCAAAAGTACATAAACACTATGCAGGTACTGTTATGATCACATCGGTAGGAATAACTGCAATTAACGGAGGTTGGGGAATACCATATGTTGGACACCCGCTGGTAATTACCATAGGTGGGATAGAAAAGAAACCCAAAGTTATCAAAGATAAGATAGAGATCAGAGAATGTTTAGATGTCACTCTAACTTTTGATCATGATAATCTAGATGGCGCACCAGCGGCAAGATTTACAGCCGAGCTTAAGGAATTAATTGAAAAAGGTTATGGGTTAGAAGAAATGGCTAACTAAACAGAAACCTATTAAAATTACAACATTTCAACTCTATTAGTTGGTTGAACATTTGAATATTGATAAACTTGTATTAGAAGATTCAAAAAAGGTAAATCAATACGCTCTAGACACAATTAAAAATAAAATCATACTTGGTGATGCTCTAGAAGTAATGAAAAAAATACCTGATGAATCAATCGATCTTGTTTTCATAGACCCACCCTATTTTTTACAATTACCAAAAAAGAAACTCGTTCGCTGGAATGTTAAAACCAATGTAGAGGGAGTAGAAGATGAATGGGATAAATTTGAATCATTTGAAGAATATGATTCATTTATTCAAAAGATACTCACTCAAACAAGTAGAATTATGAAAGAAAATGCAACAATATGGATAATTTCAACATATCATAGTGTACATCGCATAGGAAAAATTATGCAAGACTTAGGCTATTGGTTACTCTCAGATATAATTTGGTTAAAAAATAATCCCATGCCCAATTGGTTAGGAGTAAGGTTCACCAACGCGACTGAAACGATAATCTGGGCAGTGAAGGATAAAAAATCAAAGAAATATACTTTCAAGAAAGAATTGGCTAAAAAATATGGAGTAGGAAAAGTAGGAGCTAACGTTTGGGTAATTCCTCTCTGTACAGGAAAAGAGCGACTAAAGAAAGAAGATGGAGAAAAACTTCATTCAACCCAAAAACCTGTAGAATTACTAAAGAGGATTATATTGACAACGTCAAATGAAGGAGATTTGATACTTGATCCTATGGCAGGTACAGGTACAACTGGACACGTAGCAAAAGAGCTAAAAAGAGATTTTATAATGATTGAAAGAGAGAAGAAGTATATTGAAGGAGTAAAGCAAAGATTCAAAATTGCCCCAAATCTTAAGGATAGAAAAAAAAGTAGTATAGAAGAAGAAGTTGAAAGAAATTCTTAATTTAAAGAAAAAGAAAGGGGAAAAGGGAAAACTATTTCTTATACTCGTTAAACCATTCGATTATTTTCTCTAATCTGTCTTGCATATGCTTGGGTTTACCTGACCTGCTCAATTCATGTCCTTCCTCAGGATAGCATATAAGTTCAGCTTTAATCCCTAGTTTGAGAAGCGAGGCAAAATACTCTTCTCCCTGAGATATTGGAACTCTAAAATCATTTTCAGAGTGAATAATCCTAGTGGGTGTTTGAACTTTATCTACATAAGCTATCGGGGATAATTTCCACATCACATCTAGGTCTTCCCAAGGAAATGCACCTGATTCGTCTTTGGTAAATTGTGTGATATCTGTTGTGCTCCAAAAACTAACAAGATTGTAAACTCCTCTTTGCGGAGCAGCTGCTTTGAAACGTTTATCATTACCAATTATCCAAGCTGTCATGTAACCGCCGTACGAACCTCCAGTGATAAACAGATTATTTTCGTCAACATATCCTTTTGCGATAGTTTGATCTAACCCTAAGAGAATGTCATTTGCAGGTTTTGTACCCCAATTAGCAACTATATAGCGGAAATCAAAGCCTCTACCACTAGAACCTTGGGGATTACAGTAAAAAATCACATACCCTTGAGCTGCAAAATACTGGAATTCAAACCACATTGATCTTTCATGTGGAGACCAAGTTGCATGTGGTCCTCCATGAATTTCAAGTATGAGAGGATATTTTTTGTTCGAATCAAAATTGGGAGGTTTAATTATCCATCCTTGTATCTCTTTTTGCTGATCTCCTGTGTATTTCATTTCTTCTGTAACTGCGAGAGTTCTTTCTTTTAACCAATCTTTGTTAGATTCCCACAATGTTTTAGTTACTTTGTAAACATAATCATACACCATCAATTTAGAAGGATCTTTGACATTTGAGACGTTTAGAAGTATAAGTCCTTGTTCTGCATCAACGTCATAAGAAAGTATAAGATAATCTCCAACTATCACTTTTTCTAATGTTTCTCTTTCGATGCTATAACGGTAGAGTATTTCTTTCTCCCATTCATCTCCAATGAAATACAAATAGTCTGTTTTCGAATCAAACAAAGCTGAAAAAGCATGGTTATCAATCGATTCTGTTACTATTTTTTCTATTCCAGATTTTATATTTAATAGTTTAATTTCAGAATTCTGAGTTGATGCTTCATCTATGGTTAAAATTGTATCATATGCTAACCATAACCCATCAGGTGAGATTGATAAACTTGTTCCAAAACCAAAAGCAGATTTCAGTTCTTTAGCTTCTTTAGTTTCAATAGAAATTTCTTCTATCAGAAATTCATATAGATCATTTAACTGTTTATCTTCCACTTGTTTAGCAGCATATAATTTCGTACCATCTTTGCTTAAAACTGCTGAAATATAGTTAAATTTACCACTAGTAATTCTTTTAGATTCCCTATTTTCTAAGTCTAAAACGTAAAAATGATTAATTTTATCATCCATGTAGGATGTTTCTCTTCTATAAACAATTTTCTGGACTACTCGAGGGTCTATTTTTTCTTTTTCAGCTTCTTCTTGTTTTAACTTTTTGACTTTCTGATCAATCTCAGATAATTCCATAGGTTTATCCTTTTCTTTTAGAGCCTGGTCTTCATCAATTTGTTCTTCAATGCTAACTCTGTGTGAAAAAATTACTTTTTTTCCATCTAACGACCAATTGAATGAGTTTACTCCGTTAGGCATCGAGGTGTATTTGAGAGATTCACCACCATTTACAGGCATTATATATAATTGTGGTTTTTCCTTTTCACCTCCTCTTTGACTAAGGAAAGCTATGGATCCTTTGTTCGGAGAAAGTTTCATAGATTTATCTTGCGATGAACCACTAGTGAACTGCTCAGGTTTAGAATCTTCATCACCTTGCAGAAAAATAGCTGAATTATACTTGTTTTCTTTTTTGTTGAGTTTTTGTTCTTCAAAAAGATATCTTTTTCCTGGAAGGATTTGAACATTCTTTATATCTTTTAGCAAATACAAATCTTCTATTGAAATGTCTTTTAATTCCATCTAAATCATCATTAATATTATTATTTAAAAATATCAGCTCTCTATTAATATCTTTTGCACTAACTAGATAACAACAAAAGTTAATCTTGTTAATTCAGAATTTTTCGTGAAAATTTAAATAGTGAGTTTGCCTTTTTCATTTACAGTGACTCATGGCTTTCATAGATAAATATCATAAATTTCTCGAGAAATATAAAATCATTGTAATAGTTACCTGGTGCATTATATTAGGGTTCAGTGTTTGGTTAGGTCCAAAGTTTCTAAATTCAACATCTTCAAGTTTTGACCCACCTAAAGGTTCTCCCAGTCAAATTGCTGAAGAGGTTCTAGAGGCTGAATTTCCAGAATTTGCTAATGAAACAAGTGTTGTTATACTAATTAGAATGAAAGATGAAAATGTATCAGTGATTAACACTGAAGTTGAAACATTCTGTCAAAATGTTACGGATACCACAAATGAGTATAATGATCAAACAATAATAGTTTCCATTTTAAATTATTATATTTTCACTGATCTAGGTTTCGTTTCAGCTGCAGGAAGTTTTGTTGCAGATTCAGAGAGATCTATGTTATTTGTTATAGATTTAAAGAAAGAAGGAGCAAGTAGCAAAATTGATGATTTTATTTACTATCTAAGGGATAATCTTGCTTCTATGAAAAATGAAGATAATGAATTTGACGCATTCTTAACAGGGTTTACTGCAATGTATATGGATATGAAAGAAGTCACTCAAGAAGATTTAGCATTGATGGATATGATTGTAATTCCGATTGCAATGCTGGTACTAGCTTTTGTTCTTCGTAGTTTGAAATTAATGATTTTACCCATTCTCTCTATGTCGATAAGCATACTTACATCTTTCTTGATAATGTATCCTTTAGCACTGACAACTAATATTTTCTCTTTTGTTCCTTCTATCATGATGAGTCTTGTCATTGCATTATCAATTGATTATTCACTTTTCTTACTTACAAGGTATAGAGAAGAAATCCTAAAGCACAATGATAATTCTCAAGCAACAAAACAGATGAGTCAGCATGCAGGTCACACAATTATGTTGAGTGGGTTAACATTAGCAATAACTTTTCTTGGGCTGATTTTTTTCCCCTTACAACTTCTTTCAACAATAGGTATTGGT
>JAUWPI010000022.1 GCA_030611665.1 Candidatus Heimdallarchaeota archaeon
ACCTTAAGTTGAAGAGACCGATTTATCAAAAAACATCTTGTTATGGACACTTTGGAAGAGAATTACCTGAGTTTACTTGGGAAAAGACTGATCTTGTTGAGAGATTAAGGGCTAAAGTGGATGATTTGAAATAACCAAAAATGTTATATCTTCTCCACATTCTTTCAAAAACATTTTTTTATACCCACACAAGTAGTAATCGAAAGCATGAATAGCATTGATACATCAAGAATAAAAAAAATCATTCAAAAAATCATGAATGAAGATAAGCCAAAAACTGTTAAACAGCTTATGGCAAAAACAGTATCGGTTACAGGGAAAGAGGAGCGTGAGATATATTCAGCTATTCAAGAACTTGAAAAAAATAATGTCATTAAACTGGGGTCCCCAAAGATAATACGAGAGTTACCTAAATCAGTTCATGAATATCTTTTTAGAAATAAGTATTTTGTTGTAGAATTCTGGACTCTGCTTATTTTGATCGGTGTATTTGTTCCAGTGGGTCTGTTTATTCCTGCAGATTCTTTCTTCTCTTTTCTAAGGATAATTTTTGGCATTTTATTTGGATTATTCATCCCAGGTTGGATAATAACAAACTTAATTTTTCCTAGACTTTACGAGAATATAGATCAATTAGAGCGCGTTTTATTGGCAGTAAGCATGAATATAGGTATAATTATATTTTCAGGTCTTATACTCAATGCAATATGGTTAATTGATTCTGCTCCGTTTGTTATTATTTTAGGGAGTTTTTCCCTTTTCATTCATTTATTATCGGTAATTTTTAGGGTTTTACTTGGCTCCAAAGTAATCAATGCAAAATCAAAGGTGTTTAAAGCGAAGTTAACGGAAATTGGCTTTTTCAAGAAGAAAGTGAGGAAAGATGAGAAATAAATTAGTAAATCACGTATTAGTTTGTAGCATTACCTTACTGCTATTTATTTCCTTTACTAATTATGGAACCTTCGCACAATCTGAGGAAGAAGCAGAACAAATCATTCAGCAAGCTTCTGATAAACTCAAAACAGTATTATCTATGTTGGAAGAAATAAGAGATATTAACACAGAGGTGAGAGTTATTATTTCGCAGACAGATAACTCACTTCAATTGATTAATGAAGCCAAGCAATTATTCAGAGATGCTCAATACGATGTTTCTATACAGAAAGCAAACCAAGCTTTAACCCAACTGGAAGACATAGAAGAAGAAATTGCAAAAATAAATGAATCAACGATAAAAGAATCATGGTTAATATACAGTATAATCGGCGTGGTTTCTGCTTTTGCTACTTTTGGCTTTGTTTTTCTCTTCATCAAGAAAATTCATCCTTGGTATAAGAGAAAGCAGATTGAAGAATACGGCAATCTAGAAATAATTTATGATAGGAAACATGGTGAAAAATAAAATGGCAAAAAGGAACAACAAAATCGATGATACAAACACAAAAAAAGGACTACCAAAAATAAATCCAAAAAAAATCATGACTCTTGTCATAGTGTTTTCCACAATTGGAGCTATAATTGCAATCGCATCTATAGTTTTCTTACCAAATCAACAGAATGGTTTTTCTGAATTATCATTATTGACATACAATGCTGCAGAAGAGACATATGTCGCAAATAATTATCCAAACCAAATATCTCTATCAGATAATATTACAATGTTTTTTATGGTTAAGAATTTTGAAAACAAGATTACTTATTATCAACTCCAGATAAAAGTCACAAAAATATCCCAAAACATCAGCCTTGAACATCCTCTCTCGCTTTCAAATTCCAATTTGTTATATTCAAATGAAACATATGAAAAAATCTTGGCACCAGCCACGATAAATGAGAAAGAGGAAGAAGGAGAGCAAATTGGCGATTATATTTGGAGTCCTGTGAATACAACGCTGTTTATGAATAACACACTAGCAGTAATTTTAGGTGGGGATGATAGTCTGAAGATTGTTTTCGAATTATGGAAATATAACTCTCTCATTGAAGATTTTCAGTATTCCGGAATATTTACGTTTCTTGAGCTTTCATTTAATTAGGTGATCTATATGGTTCTAAGAGCATTAATTTTATCTGATATTCATAATCAAAAGATAACTTTGAAGAATATTCTATCAAAAACAGAGGAGACGATAAAAAAACCATTCATAGTCTTAATTGCTGGCGACATAACTAATTTTGGTTCTATAGAGAATATGTCCTCACTACTCGAACTCGTTTCAAATTATAGTTCTCAAATTTATTTTATATTTGGAAACTGTGATCCGATTTATGACATGAAGAAACTTAAAACTTCTTCCTTTCATATTGAATCTAACCCTCAACGTTTAGAAGGAGTCACATTTGTAGGATTTGGTTCAGCGAATCCAAAAATTAACAAAAAAATACTAAAGAAACTAGAAAAAAATGCAGAAAAAGTGTGCTTGCTAACTCACGCTCCTCCTTATGGAACAAATGCAGATTTAGTTTCATTAAACAAACATGCTGGATCAAAGGAGATAAAAAGAATTATTGAGACATATCCAAACATATTTCTCTCTGTATCCGGTCACTTACATGACTCACCGACCATCTCCTTTCTGGGAGATTGTTGCATAGTCAATCCTGGACCAGTTACACAAGGAAATTTTGCTATTATTGAAATAGATGAAAATTATGCAATTCAAGGAAAAATTCACAATATTCATGAGATGAAAAAATGATGCGAAAGTCCAAAATGCAACTTAGCTTCTTCGATTCAAATCGAGAATTTCAAAAGTTTATAACCGTTACATATCACTACGTGGAAAAAATATTCACGACAAATAAACATAGTCAAACACATTCACTTGAACACACAATAAGAGTTGCTAACACATGCATAGATATTGCAAAACGACTTGGAGCTTCAATTGATACACTATTAACAGCTGCTCTTTTTCATGATGTGGGTAGAGCAGAAGAAGAAAAAACAGGAAAGGATCACGCAGACATTAGCGCAGGATTAGCAAAAGAATACCTAAAAAAGCAAGATAAATACGATATGATTCCAGAAGTTTGTAATGCAATAAAATCTCATAGATTTAGTACGAAAATACAACCAAAATTCAAAGAAGGTAAAATCCTCAAGGATGCTGATGCTTTGGATGCGCTTGGGATAACTGGGTTATACAGGGTCATTAGCTACTCTGCAGAAAAAAATGTTGACATGAGAAAAACTAATTTACATTTTCATGAAAAATTACTCACTCTACCATCATTAATGCATTTTAAATACAGTAAAAAACTTGCTAAAAAGAAGTGCAAAATCCTTAGTACATTTTCTAAAGGTCTAGAAAAAACCATATATAGATCTAACTTTGAAAAATTACTTGCCCGTTTAGAAAAATAAAATTCTCCAAAACCAGAGTTTTAAATAGGACAAACACATTAAACTTTAGATGACAACAAAAATAAGGTGAAATTATGTCAAATATTAAACTTGGTGACATGGTAAAAATAAATTACACATGCAAAACTTCAGAGGATACAAAAGTTTTCGATACAACTTTCGAAAAAATTGCAAAAGAACATGATATCTTTGATGAGAAATTTATATATCAACCATTTACTCTTATTGTTGGAAGTCATAAATTGCCTGTTGGATTAGAAGAAGGGCTTATTGGTCTAAAAGAGGGGGACTCTAAAACAATCAATATTGAAGCTAAAAGAGGGTTTGGTCTAAGAGACCGTTCAAAAATCCGTTTAATTCAAAGGAGAGAATTTCAGAAACACCAAATAAAACCAAAAGAAGATGCAAAAGTAGAAATTGGTGGTCAAAGAGGTAGGATCCTCAAAGTATCAAGTAGCAGAGTAAAAGTTGATTTTAATCATGATTTAGCTGGTTTTGATTTAATATATGATATAAAAATAATCAAGAAAGTTACAGCTATAGAAGAACAATGTATCTGTCTTCTTGAAAAACGATTACCCGGTGTAGATTTTTCTAATACAAAAATTGAGATACAAAACAAGACAATAATTATAGAACTTCCAAAGGATACTCGGTTTATGGAATATATCCAATTTACCCGAAATGGGCTAACAAGAGATTTGGGAGAGATAACTAAAAAGTATGACAAAGTAACTTTTGTTGAACATTATGAAATAGAGAAGAGGTAGTCACTATTCTTTATCTATTTTCCTTGCTTTTATTAAAATTAGGTCAAAATCCAGAGGACAGTTAAGTTTCCTTAAAACACCTTGAACTTTTATCTTTCTAGCTTTACTAAAAAGTGGCGACATACAGTAATCGTAATTCTCACATAGGATTTCTTTACAGTTCAAAGAATTTCTTTTGATAATCATATTTTCTAGATATTTTTGATTTTCTACGCTTATAGTATAGTCAGCTTCCTCTACAATGCACACACACATTGGTTGATTTTCAATTAAGCAAGTGTGCTCCTTTTTCTTTACTTCAACTACTTTATATGAATGATTTTCTTTCAGAACATCAACACAGACCTTCTTGAGTGGACAATTATCACAGATTTTCGAAGCACCTAAATGTGTAAATGTATAATTGAGTTCCGCAGCTTCCTTTTCAACTAGAGTTATATTCATTTCTGGAGGTAATTATAGAATAGCTTTTTTAAGATTAAGAAATACGTCTTTTAGTCTAGATTCAAAAAGTAGATGTATTATCATGGAAGAAGAACTTAATTATATTAATCCCCACAAATTAGGCGAAGAATATGATTATGATGCTTATATGATTGAAAGGTTTGTAGAAATGATGGGGGAGGAGGAAACATCAAACTTACTTCAATTTAACGAAACTAAATTAAACAAAACTATTAGATTGAACACATTAAGATCTAGTTTAGAACACACCGTAGAACTCTTAAAAAGAAAAAGGATTCAATTTGAAGATATTGTAGGAATACCAGAGGCAAAAGAAATCATCAGTTCTCCGGTACCAATAGGAGCAACCCCAGAGTACTTAGGGGGTTATTACATGTTACAAGGAAAAAACTCAATGCTTCCAAGTAGAATTCTTGATCCAAAAATCGATGAATTGATAGGAGATTTCGCCGCAGCTCCTGGAGGTAAAACGTCACATCTAGCACAATTAATGAACAATGAAGGCACAATAATTGCACTTGAAATAAGTGCCAACAGATGCAGAAGCTTGAAATCAGTTCTAGCTCGAATGGGTGTTGAAAACACAATTATATTGCAATACGACACCAGAAAAATAAATGAACTGGATTTAATGTTTGATAAAATTCTGTTAGACGCACCTTGTTCAGGATCAGGAGTAATAATCTCTGATCATTCAAGGAAACAATCCAAAACATTGTTTGATATTCTAAAACACCATAAATATCAGACTGAGCTATTAACAGAATCCATGCGAGTTCTTAAACCTGGTGGGGAACTAGTTTATTGTACTTGTTCTTTGGAACCAGAGGAAAACGAGCTTGTTATAACACAAGTTCTTGAAAATTTTGATTGTAAAATAAAAGAATTGAAAATTGAAGGTAAAGCAGGTTTAGATAAATTTCAACAATATAGTTTTCATCCAGATATAAAAAAAGCCAAGAGAATTTATCCACATACATCAAAAGGAGAAGGTTTCTTTATAATTAAAATGGTGAAAGAACAATGAGTAATAAAATAGTAAATTTCCGAAAAGCAACCAAGACGGAAGAGGAAATTGTTCGAAGAGAGATTGAAAAGCATTTTGGACAGGAGGGGGTGGATTCGTTACAAAACCGTTTTCTATGGATAAAAGATGGGAAAATCAAAGAGGTTTGTGCTTTACGTCCAAATGTTGAAAAAATTGCAAAAACTATTTCTCATAATTTATATTTTGCTGGAATACCCATTGGATCAATAAAAAATAATAAGTTTCATTTAGAAATTGAGGGAAGCGCTGTAATTAGATCAACATCAAAGAAGGTTGTACATGTAAAGACTGATCAATTTCTTTATGGTAAATCAATCTTCACGGCTAATATTCTTCGGTTTGATGAAGCATTCCAGAAAGGAGATTTGGTCATAATTGAGGGGAGAAACAATATTCATTATGGTGTTGGAGAAACAAGCATAAGTTCAGAAGAGCTACAGAATACGCCCTCAAACACAGTAATAATTAAGGGGAGCAAAAAATATCCTAGAGATAGAGGTTGGTATTTGAGGAAGGGGAACTGAAGATAATTTGGTTAATTTCTTTAGTAAAAGCCACTCTAACGCCTAAATTCAAATAACAAAAAGTATTTAAAGAATGTTCGGCGATTTACATTAGTTTAATCTTTTTGTTTAAACAAATAGGTAAGCCTATTCTAAAAAACACTTGTATTTAGATTAATTAGAAGGGTCGGGTATCTTGAGTTATGAAGAAGTACTAGAACAAACATCCAAAGATATACTTACGGAACTACCGAAAAACTCTGAAATTACACGAATAGAGTTTGAGGGTCCAGAAGTCGCGGTTTATTCTCGTAACCCTAAAGTATTGGTAGACGATGAAACCATAGTTAAAGGGTTAGCAAAAAAATTGCGAAAAAGAATCGTGATCAGATCTGATCCTGAAGTCAGATTACCCAAAGACGAAACTATTTACTTGATTACAGAGTTAGTAGGAAAGGAAGGAGAAATTACAACAATAGATTTTGACGAACTTGTTGGAGAAGTACTTATAGAGGCTATGAAACCGGGGGTTATTATTGGAAAATCTGGTGAAATGTTACGAACAATTATTGCAAAAACATTATGGCGTCCAAATGTTATGCGAACGCCTCCGATAGAATCTAGGGTAATAAAAACTGTTCGCCACCTCTACCAGGAACATTCAAAGAAAAGACAGGAAATTCTGAAGATGGTTGGTAAACGTATTCATCGACCGATTATTTATAGGGATGATCCAATTCGCGTAACTGCTTTAGGTGGCTATGCAGAAGTCGGTAGAAGCTGTTCTCTAGTCCAAACTGGAGAAAGTAGAGTGTTAGTAGATTGCGGAATCAATGTTGGGAGTAATTCACCAAATAATACCTTCCCCCGATTTGACCTTCCTGAATTTGATATTGATAATTTGGATGCTGTTGTGATATCACATGCTCATCTTGATCATTCTGGTTTTGTCCCTTATCTTTTCAAATATGGTTACAAAGGAGCTGTCTATGCAACAAAACCAACAAGAGATTTAATGACAATGCTTCAGATAGATTATCTTGATGTAGCTAAAAAAGAAGGAAAAACCCTACCATATGAACAGAGGGACATAAGAGAGTCAGTACTTCACACCATAGTTTTAAACTATGGAGAAGTAACAGATATCTCACCTGACATTCGTTTAACATTTCACAATGCAGGGCATATTATAGGAAGTACGATACCTCATCTTCACATTGGTGAAGGTGTTTACAATATCGCATTTGCACAAGACATTAAATTTGCTAGATCAAACCTTTTAGATCCAGCAAACTGCAGATTTCCTAGATTGGAAACACTCTTCATAGAATCTACCTATGGAAAACCCCAAGATATTCTTCCTCCACGAGTTGAGTGTGAAAAAATGTTGAGAAACATTGTTAATGACACCATTAAGAAAAAAGGGAAAGTTCTTATTCCAGTTTTAGCTGTTGGCAGAGCTCAAGAAATTCTTGTCGTTCTAGAGAATTTAATGAGAACAAATGAAATACCAACAATTCCAATTTACACAGATGGTATGATTCGAGAAGCATCAGCAATCACAACTGCTCATCCTGAATTCTTATCAAAAAATCTAAGAGAAAGAATATTTCATGCTGGTCAAAACCCATTCCTATCCGAACAGATGAAACATGTAGCTTCAAATGAAGAACGAGAACTAATTGTAGTGGGAGATCCTGCAATTATTGTAGCCACAAGTGGTATGTTAAATGGAGGTCCAAGTGTTCAATACTTCAAAGCACTGTGTTCTGATTCAAATAACGCACTAGTGTTTGTAAGTTACCAAGGAAAAGGAACTATGGGGAGCAAGATTCAGAAAGGTATCACAGAGATTCAGATGATGGAAAATCGTAAAACAGTCATGTATCATATAGAAATGCAAGTTCATAGCATTTCAGGTTTTACAGGACATAGTGATAGAAGAGAATTAGAAAACTTCATTCGAAAAGTAACTCCAAAACCAGAAAGAGTCATAGTATTTCATGGTGAAGAATCAAAAGCAAATAAATTTGCTTCGTGGGTATACAAAACAACCAAAAGAGAGAGTATGGCTCCTCCAAATGGTACAACTATAAGATTAAGGTAGATTTAGAAACGAGCAGACCATATTTTATCTTTCAAATGATGGATTAGTTTTACTACTTTACCCTTTTTATTTTTACTAAATTCTTCTGCATCTATAAGAGACATACCCACACCAAGAATTGCATTAGCTTTTTCTTCGTGAATTACAACATAGGCACCTTTTGTTATATTATCATCAAAAGATACTATACCAGGAGCCATAACATCCGCACCGTTTGTGATAAACCTGATAGCTCCCACATCGACAACTAGTTTGTGTAAACCAGGATTCAACTCTCTAAGCATGTGTATAGAAGGAATGTATTTCCCATCATGAAGGAACCACCTAATCTTTTTATCTTTGACAATAAATGTTCCTTCTTCAGTTATTATGCTTTGGAGTATCAATGATTTCTGAAAGGATTGTAATATTTGTTCACCGTATAATTCGATCAATTTCGTTTGCAAATCTCGTTTTTCTTTATTAGATAGAGTTTTCTTTGATTTCATATACATGTTATCACAAACTAATCGTTTCTATGATCCTAATTTTTCTAAAATAGATCTATATTTTTCTTTAATAGATTCATACCTTTCCTTTGACGACATGCCCAAGAGGTAGAGTTGTTCTTCATTTTCCAATCTTCTTGAATAGTCATCTTTTATTGAAGTAACAAACTCTTCAATAGAATCTTGTATATTTGACATTAAGTCAACGCTTGGTTCCGGAATTGTGTAGAGGTATTTCAATGTAGGATATGTGTCAGCTATTCTTTCAATCAGCCCAATATCCAGCATTTGTTTCAAATGTTTCTCAACTGCTGGACGTGATATAGCTAATTCCTTTGTTAAATCATCTGCAGTTAGTTTCATATTGCTAAGTAGAGAAAGTATTTTTCTTCTCGTGCTATCTCGTAGAATAGAATAGATCTTGTTTATTATCTGAAAATCCTTCTCCTCTTTATTCATAATCAATTTTTAATGTCTGTAGTTACTTAAATCATTGTCGGTTGCTAGTTTTTAGAGAGAGAGAAAGAGTTTAGCGAGAATGTTTGAAGGGTTTTGAACTGTTGCAACAACAGTAAGTATTAATTGCTAGAAACGGAGTATTAAGGTATAAACAAAGAGGGTTTTAGAATGAAAGCTACGATACATTTAAAAGAACATGTGGAAATAAAAGTAGGACCTAAAAATGAGGTTATTACAACAGAATCAAAAGGTGTTTTGAAGGTTATTAACCAAAGCAAGTCTACAACACTGTGGGGAATTGAACTGAAAGCCGATTTCAGTGAAGATGTAGATGATATACCAGTTACAAACATCCCTTACGTAGAAGCAGGTAAGGAACATATTGTTGAATATACAACAAAGAATGAACCATCAATTAAGATAACAGAGGTTTTTGACACTGATTACAAGGGAGACGAAATAAACTCCTCGAACAAAGACCTGATTTTTAATGTTGATCAAACTCTCGCTTTTCAGATTACTGTTAAAAACAATTATGATACAAAAATCAAAAACTTAGCAGTCGAAAAGCACTTACTGTTAGACACAAGAGAGATAAGAGCAATAGAACCATACCCTGGAGACATAACCATCGTAGAAAATGAAAAAGTTGTAAATTGGGTAATTCCGGAACTAGAAGCTGGAGGAATCGCAATTGTTACAATTGCATGTACAATGAACCCGACAAATGTACAACCATACAAAAATGGAATTATAACAGCAAGATGCGAAACAGAAATCAAAATGAGTTCATTGAAACCTGTGTTAGATGGTGATTGTGATAATGTGGATTTAAGTGTAGAAGTTATTGAAACAGCTGAACCCAAGCAATGGAAACTAAGTCTGGGATTAAGAAACGCTAGTGAGTTTGAAATATTGTTAAAGGATGTTAAAATAGAAGTCAACGGAGAAGAAAAATATTTCAAAGAACCTATGCTTGAATTAGAAGGAAATCTTGATGAACCTATCTGGAAAGAGCAGATTACTATTGAATCTTCAACATTCCCTGAAATTACTAAGAAGTTTGACTATACAACGCTTTTCAAAATAACAGAACACTCAACAATAGCTTATGAAAAAGCGGGTGATCAAATATTCGTTGTAAAAGTTGGAGCGTCTAAACTATTTGATCCTATAGAAGTGACTACCTATTCTATTTCAGATGTGATAACAATAATTGATGTTACAAATACTGGATCCGCTGCAATTGGTAAGATAGAAATTGAAGACACAATACCAAGTTACTTTGAGGTTGAAACACTAACGGCAGAATCATCGGGCAGAGATATCGGAATTATTTTCGTAGAACAGCCTAAAGAGGAGACAAAACCAATAACCGAGGACAGAGAAACTGCAACATTTGAAGATATTGAGAGAGGAGATGATTATGTTGAGGAAGAAGAGGAAGATGAAGACGTCAAAAACTACTTAGAGAGCATCTCAGAGGGTATTGAGAAGGAAAGAGTTTATCACTATATTATTGAAAATCTTAGACTAGATCCTGGTCAAACAGTGAAAATTAAAGCAGTAGGAATCGCTGACAAGCCTCGAATTGAGGGGAGCCATCCCGCACCAGCTACAATCAAAGCGTATGCTGAACATCCATCTAAACCTTTTGTAACAGATGCTCGAGTTGAGGGAAAACTTCCGTCAATAGTTGTACAATTTAAACAAAGAGCCTATAAGGTAACATCAATTTTCACAAAACAAGCAGACGATAGTTATAATGTAGAGATACCAATATCAAATACAGGAGACGTACCATTAGACAATGTCACTCTCATCCAACCTATTTTCTCTGCTGAATTTGTCAGTCACACTCCTCCAACCGTTGATGTATCAGTTGAATCATCTAATGTCAAATGCGTGATAAAACGAATAAATTCAGGTGAAACAATAGTAATCAACCTTAGCATAAGAGCAGATGGACCTTTGAGACAACAACAAGCCACAATACGAATTGAAGATTAAAATAAGGAAGGGGGAGTTTTTTATTTTTTACAAATTATATATCTTAGAGAATTTTTTCTCGATATATTCAATGAAATATTTTGGTGAAAGAGGTTCATTTGTAATCTGTTCAACTAGTTCAAGACAATCGTGTATTCCACCTTTTTCATGAACATTTTCAGCTAACCACTGTTTGATATTAGCAAAATTACCTTCTAGTAAGTCATCTCTCCAACTTGGAAGTTTCTTACTCATCGTGTTAGTAATTTGTGTAGAGATAAGATCCCCAATGCCATAGCCATGGAAATAACCATAGTATTGACTGTACCAATGTAAATCTTGCATTAATCCTAGAGAATCATCTGGGACGTCAACACCCAAGTACTCTTTGTATCTCATATTCCAAACTTGAGGTAATTCTTTCGTGGAAATTCTTCCGGCAAACCATTCTCGCTCAATTTCAAATCTAATGATAATATGTAGAATATAGGTTACTTCATCAGCTTGGATTCTTATAAAACCAGGAGTTACGGCGTTTAATGCAGAGTAAAACGTATTCATATCTATATCATCAAATATGCCTTGAGTAACTTTCTGAAACTTAGGATAATAGTAAGTCCAAAATTCTTCTGAGCTAGCGATTATATTTTCTAACATACGTGATTGTGATTCTCCAAAACTTGGCGAGGAAACACGATAAATTGGCTGATTAAAACACTCGGCTTTTCCTTGAAGCCCATGAATAGCATGACCACACTCATGAGCTCCTGCGAGAAAAGCTGATAATACATGGTTTTCATGATACTTTACGGTTACTCTTATATCACCTTTACCACAACCTATTGTAAGAGGATGTTCCACCTCGTCTATTCGACCATTCGCTTTGTTTGAACTGAAATCATAGTGTAGAAAATTGGCGAGTTCGTGAACCATTTTTACTTGAATCTCCCTTGGAACAGTTCTAGATATAAAAGAACGGTCTATTTTTACATCAGAATTCTGACATTTTTTCACAAATGGAATTAAGAAAGATTTAGTTTTATTGAAAAGTTTACTCAACGAATCTACACTAAAGCCCGTATCATTTCTATCTATTAACGCATTATATGGATCATTCATCCCTTTAGCTTTAGCCAACAATTCTGCAGATTCTACATTTAACTGGAATAATTTTTCCAAATCAGGGAGAACTTTTTGAAAATCCTTCTTATCTTTAGCAATTTTCCAAATTTCTAAAGTACGGTTTGACTGAGATGCAATTCTTCCGACTAGTTCTGTTGGGAATATAGTTTTATTATCGTAAGAACGTTTGATGAGTTCAATATTTCTTTTCTGAATTACATCAAGCGATTCATCTTTCTGACAAGATTCAATTAATGAAGACATCTTCTCATTAACCCAAAGTTGATGTGTTTTAGTGCTAAGATATTGAAATTGTTTAGCTCTGTAATCGACAGCTGCAGGGGGCATTTTGACGTTCATATCCCAATACAAAACGCCACTAACGGAATTCAGAAGCTGAATTTCTTCATATATTTTCAGTAATTGTTCGTAAGCAGTTTTCATTATACCATGAAGAAAATGAAATGTTGCTTCAAAAAGATTATCCAAAATCTGTAGAATCTAGAAAATAAAAAATGAAGGGGAGATAGATTATTTACTACCTAAATATTTTGCATTCTCACCTAATTCTTCCTCAATTCTTAGAAGTTGGTTATACTTTGCTGTGCGCTCTCCACGAGCTGGAGCGCCAGTTTTAATTCGCTCAGCACCCATCGCAACGGCTAAATCTGAAATGAATGTATCTTCTGTTTCTCCTGATCTATGTGAGATATTAATCCCCCAACCAACGCTTCGTGCAAGTTCGGCAGCTTGTAAAGATTCAGTTAGGGTTCCTATCTGATTTACTTTGAGTAGTAGATAGTTAGCAGCTTTTTTGTTTATTGCCATCTGAATCCTCTTAGGGTTTGTCACAGTTAAATCGTCTGCAACTACTGAAATTTCTGGAAGTTTCTCATGTAATTTAGCAAAAGATGCAAAATCATTTTCATCGAAAGGATCTTCTATAGAGATAATGGGGTATTTATCAACTAAATCAATGTAATATTCAACTAATTCTTCACCTGTAAGTTTCTTTCCATCAACTTCATACAAGCCATCCAAATAGAATTCAGAAGCAGCAGGATCTAAACCGATAGAAATTTCTTCTCCAGGTACATAATTTGCACCAATAATAGCATCAACTATAATTTGCAGTGCTTCAGGAGCGGTATCTACAGGGCTTCCAAATCCTCCTTCATCTCCTAGGTTTATTGCAGAAGGACCAAATTTCTTTAGGCTTTTCTTCAAAACTTGGTAAACTTCACAAGCAGCTCGCAATGCTTCGCTGTATTTTTTAAATCCATGAGGTATAAGCATAAATTCTTGAATCTTTAGGTGGCCTCCAGCATGTTTACCACCGTTTATTACATTTAACATTGGAACTGGAATTGTTGTGGCATCATTGTTTAAGTATGCATATAATGGTAATTTCAAACCATCCGCAGCTGCTTTACTGGCCGCTAATGAAACACCAAGTATAGCATTTGCACCAAGTTTGGATTTGCTTTCAGTTCCATCAAGTTCAAGCATTATTTTATCTATGTTTTCTTGATTTGTAATTTCTTCACCCATTAGCTTTGGTGCAATAAGTTCCATGATGTTTTTTACAGCTTTCTTTACACCTTTTCCTATAAAACGTTCATCATTGTCTCTTAGTTCTACAGCTTCATATTCACCAGTTGAAGCTCCTGAAGGAACTATGGCTCTACCAAAACCTTCAGTTGTAAAAAGATCCACTTCTACTGTTGGATTTCCTCTTGAATCCAAAATTTCTCTTGCGACAATCTTTGTTATCTTTGGCATGGATATCAAAAGATAAATTTAACTTCGTTATTAAACACTTATTGTCAGTATATCACTACTTATTTGTAAAATGCTCAAACCCACTTTCTGGAAATTTATAGTGACTAAAAGCATCATCAGTTATAGTAAGTCCTTTTAAATTTTCATCAAAAAAACCTATTTTATATATTTTAAGCCCCATATTTTCAACTTTTCTTTCAACTTCTTCTTTTAAATTGGGAGATAGAGCAAAAATTAGATCAAACTCTTCTCCACCTCTAAAAACTAAATCTAGAGGGTTAATATCGTTTTTTTCAGCAAATTCCTCAACTTCAAGTTGAATAGGTACATTAGTTATAGTAATTCCAAGATTGTTTAAGATTGAAAGATCAGATAGAGTAACTAGAAGTCCATCAGAACTGTCCATGCAGATTTTGATGGGTAACTCTTGCAGAATATCAAGAAATTCTATCTTTGCTTTTGGCTCATAAACAGATTCAAGTATCCGTTTTTTTAAAGAGTCCTCAACAAATTTTTCATTGAGTAGCATTTCGAAACCTATAGCATTAAAACCAAACAGACCAGTTGAATACAATATATCTCCTGAAACTACGCCCTTCCGTGAAATAAGATTGGTTTTACCACAAGTACCAAAAGCAACTATGTCCACAATTGTTTCTTTGCTTTCATTTAAATCTCCACCCAAAAACAAACATTTATACGATGAGCATTGTTCTTTAATGCCTTGAATTATTGTCTCTGCTTCATCGATGGATATCTCTGGTGGAAAACCAACACTAGCCAAACACCCTATTGGTGTTACTCCTTTTGCTATAATATCGCTAACTGCCATAGTTACTGCCTTCTTACCAATTTGAAAAGAGGACATACCTGGCAACACATCAGTTCCTTGAACTAACATATCAACATTAATTACTAAGAGATCTCCTGAAGGTAATTCAATTGCAGAAACATCGTCATTAAAACCAATGAAAGGAGTGTCAACATACCGAGAGATTTTTGATAGAAATTGCTTCTCACCTATATCTTTCAATAAAGACTTTCTTCTTTCTTTCATTTAACATCCTCAAAAAAGAGTCCTCACTTTCATTCAAAACCTTTTCTAGAGTTAATAGCGGTAATTAACAAGCAAAAGAAAAAATAGTTAATCTTCTTTATCCAAAGAGATTTAGGAAATAGAAGAAATAAACGAAAATGGCTATCGGTAAAATTGTGGAAATTGCTGCAGAAACCCAATTCATTTTCCCAACCACGCGCAAACCAATTGTTGTATAAATTATCATAATAACCCACATAATAATCATCAGTATTTTGAAGACTAGCATAACAGGTGAGTTGTATAGATTCGTTACATAGGATGCAAATGCGTCAAAGTTTACACCACCTGTAGATCCTAAAGATCCAGAAGGTCCTATT
The DNA here is from genome assembly GCA_030611665.1 of Candidatus Heimdallarchaeota archaeon. Classification (GTDB taxonomy): domain Archaea; phylum Asgardarchaeota; class Heimdallarchaeia; order Heimdallarchaeales; family Heimdallarchaeaceae; genus UBA460. The sequence goes on from JAUWPI010000022.1 coordinate 15,520, forward strand.
AGGGTAAAAAAAATACCCAGAAATTCACCTATAACAATCGGTGCAATTGCATATCCTGTAATGGTTCGATATTGTTTCTTTGTTGTCTCAGAACCAAGCATATTAGCAAATTTTGACATCAACCATGTACCGAGAACAAAAAGCAACTTGTATATTACCCACACAATTAGAGGCATTATAAGTAAAGTTAATAGAAATAAGATTAGTCCCATTGAAAGTGAAACATGAAAAGCTTCAGGGTTTCCAATAACTATAATATATGCATAGTCAAGATTAGCTTTCAAAATAACTACATAATATCTGAGTGATAAGAACAGCGAGAATATAAGTAACAATATGTTTGTGCCTTTAGATTCTGTAGCAACACCAAATTCTTCACTTGTCTTGAAAGGTCTTCTGAAAAAGGAATAAATTCGAATAAATACTTCTTTAAGTTTAGGTTTGAATGAAAATCTCTTAAGCTCATATTCTAGTAAACCAAATCCACAAAAAGGGCATACAGAATATTCCAACGGCACGGTCTCAGAACAACTTGGACACTTTTGCGTACTCTCACTCATATGTTACTCATTTCTTTATATTCGGTTAGGTTTAATATTTCTTGTGGCTAGTTCATCAACTTTCACTTATTTTCAATGAAAAAAATTATTTTAACACTCAGATTTATCACGTTTTTCGCAATCTTTTTTGAAGAAAATACACAATGAATATGAATGATGCAACTACTGGTAAGAAATGATATGTAATCACATTTGTCACCATGCCTTGCATATCAATATTTGTTGAGGACAAGGAAATATTGAGATAATAGTATCCAAAAGATGTGAATGAATTTAACAATATCCCACTTTCAACATCGTAACGAAACAGAGAATATTGTCCATAATAGTTCTCTACTTTGAATTCATAAATATCAAGCATGTAATTATCACTATTGATAGTTTGTTCATAGTCCTCTATTAGAATCATAGAAGTATTAGTATTTTCAATCATTGCTGTTATGCCTGTCCAATCTGAAGTATTTGCAAAGAAACCCCCGTTCCAAGGATAGATACTAAGTGCCAAAGCACTTGCCACATCAATATTACGTATATTGTTGAAAGTGGAATTGCCTAATACAAGAATCCCTTCCATTTCACTTGTTGTATCATTGGTTATCTCATAAACGACCTTTTCATTTTGACTGACAGTCCAATTACCATAGTAATCACCAGGGGGCCAAGCACCATAAAAGAGATTGGTGGTTTCGCTTGCATCAAGTATAGTATATTCAACCACATCTCCCGATTTGAGATTTAGATTTTGGAAGCTAGTAACTACTGAAGAGAAAATTACACTCAAAATGCAAAGAATTGTAAACATCTGCAATATAGAAAACTTAGAAACTTTAAAGTCCATTAATATCAACATGTTTTGATTAAATGTTATAAATAAGTTTTTTCCTATAATTATAGAATGTGGCGGGCCAGGCAGGACTTGAACCTGCGACCCCCAGCTGTCTTCAAAACATTTCTTCCGAAGGCTGGTGCCTTATCCGGACTAGACTACTGGCCCATATACTGATTCGAAATCTTTCTAACCTTTTTTAATTTTTGCTAAACCTTACAAATGAAATAGAAAATAACAGAAATATCAATATTGAAGTAGAGCCCAGATTTATCTAGGTATCCCATTGTTAATCCACGAAATAAGTAATCTTTGGAATTCTTTTCTCTTTTTGAGGGTTTGAGTTTGATAAGAATATATTTGCGACATAGCTAAACCACCTAGCTCAATGTAAGCTTCATCCATATCACAGATAGCTGAAATTCTAGCTTTCCAATTCTCATCTGTATCTGCTTGTTCTGCATAAGAAATGAAGAGACGCAATATCTTTTCTATTTTTGCCGATACTTGGTTTCCTTCTGGTGCAGGTTTGGAACTTACTGAAATCTTTTTGGGTTTTTCTTCCTCAACTGGTTTTGGTTTGGGTTCTGGTTGAGACTCTTTGGCAGGTGTTGAAACAGCTTCTTCAATTTCCTCAGGTTCCGCAAATAACTTTTCTTTTATAACAGGTTTCCTTAACACGGAACTAGAACTTTCCTTGATTTCGACAGAAGTTTGAGAACTTGGCTCTGAAGCACGAGCAGCTGTTGCTGGAGTTGACTCAGCAGACGGAGATGAAGGCATTGACTCAGAGGTAGGAGATTGTGCAGGAAACTTCACTTGATCAGGTGATATTGTTTCAGTGACAGAAACTGAACTTGGAGCTGATTCAACTTTAGGTTTACTTCTCTTGACAGGAGATTTAGCAAGTATTTCTTTTGGAGCTGAAATACCCAATTCATTTGGAATTTGCTTTCCTTCCATTATGATGTCAAGACTCTTTTCTAAACCTTGTGCTAAGGAGCGTAATGATGAATTTTCTGATGCAATTTCAAGAATCCTATCCTTTACAGTTTGACATCCTGCAATCATTATACTCATTTTCTTCTTTAAATTCTGATTTTCCTCATCTAGTTTTCCTTCTTCTTTTTCGGCTTCTGATTCAATAGTTTCAATAGAACCCATCAAAGCATGCATTTGCAGCTTCAATTCTTCTCTTTCAGCGTTGAAAAGATCTTGTTCTAGCCTTGTATCCTCAATTTCTTTGTCTAATTCTGTTTTTTCAGTTTGAAGCTCTTCTACTAATTTTGACAAGTGATCAAGTTCTGATGTAAGCTCTTTTACTTTGTCATCAGATTGAGTCTGAGACATTTTTTCTTGTAATTTCTCAAATAGTTTAATTCTACGCATTGCTAATTGAGGAGAGATGCTCTCTTTTTGCATGAAGTTTAAGATATATTCTAAATCATGAATTTGGATTGCATATTTTTTTAATATGTCTTCCAGAGAAGCCGGATTTGCTGTCATAACCCTCATTGAGTATTAATGAATAAGATTTAATAAAGTTTAGTTCAGTGACGCTAAAAGGAAATGTTTTTTTATTTCCGTTGCCATTTTTTTCCAAGGTGTTAATAAATGGTAAGTATGAGAGGAATGATGGTTAACAGACTCATTGTCTTACTTCAAATCTTTATTTTTCCGACCTTCTTCTACTTATGGGCTTTTCTAGGACCCATGAAAGACATGTCTTTGGATTCTTTCATCTTTTGGTCAGATAGCAATTATTTCTCTTCAGGAAGTGGTGATTTTATTATCTTGAAAATTATTGCACCTTTCATTTTTGCACTGCCTTTTACTTTAGCTTCAATAGTCAAAAGAGATAGAATTGCGAATTCATATGAACTAATGTGGAGGGCTATCGGAAAAGTCAGAATCGACACAAAACTATTCTATATGGTAAATGCCATATTTTGTTTGTTCTTCTTTATTCTACCTTTCGGATCCCCAATTATTGCAGTATTTGGAGCGTTTTTTGCTGTCAAATTACTATTATATGCATTTGGAGTTAAAAAGAATGTGCCAGCTATTCTGATTGTTATTCCCGGTCTCTTACTTGCCGCAATCCCCCTAATGGTAGCCATAGCTTTCTATGTTGACTATTCTATTGTTATCGGTCCTATTTGGGAATTTTGGGTTGTTTATTCAGGATACTTCTATGGGATAGTTTTGTGTTTAGCATGTGCAATGGCAATAACCAATTTCTTCTTATTCTTACGAGAAGGAGCATCGCAAGTATCCTATACAAAACCAGCTGAAAGCAGGATTGGGTTGGTAATTAAGTCCCTTCTGTTTGGAGGATTTTTGCTTATCTTAATATTTGCAGCAGAATGGAATTCAGCTCATTTATCGATGTTTATAATTAATGGAATAGCTGTAGGTTTAAGCCTAATAGAAGTTCTCATTAGATGGAGAAAGAAAATGTCAAAAGATAGTGGAGGAGGAGGGATGCTAATGGTTCCTATATTCATTGCAGTAAACTTCGTGGCAGGTTACTGGGGTGGAATGATAACACTAGTTGTTGCACTATCAGCATGTATTTTCTTCATCCTTTTCCTGTTAGCCTATAGATATGCAGAGGACGAAACACTATTCGAATGATGAGATGATAAAGGTTTAATTTTGGTTTGATTATAAACCATTACTTTTATGATGAGTTTTTGTCACCTTGTTGCTTAGACAAGTCCTGTTGAGCACCTTTCTTAGAGATCGTTATAATAAAGAAGTTTGTTTTCCTTCCTCAAAGAAGTTTTTATTAGAAAATTTGCTCGATTATAGAGATTTTTTACTTGATGACAAAGCGTGCTCAAAACTGGATGATAGTTAACTTCTATACATTCCACACGAAGAACCTTCGTCATCTTCCATTTACCTAGAGTTTGGTATAAAAACCCCCGTAATATGCAATATTGGTTCCTTTAAGTTGTTTTTTGATTTTCATAAGTGGACAATGAGACAAAAACGTTTAATAATTGACTTATCAAGACTTTTTCAAATTCTCTTTAATTTGGAGAGTTAATAGATGAGTGACGAATATTTCAATCCAGAAATCATAGATAAAATTCGTGAGAATACGAATGAGTTGATCAAAGATATCGTAGCTGCTCAGCAGAAAGCGATAGATGAGATTAACAAAGATACTGAAACCAAAATTCAGCAAAAAAAAGATGAAATTGTAGAAGCGGCCAAAACTAAGGCTGAAGCTGAGTTCTTAAAAGAAAAAGCTAAGCAAGACTTAGATTTAAGGTTGAAATTAACAAAGTTTCGTGATGAATTAGTTTATGAGTTCATTGTAAAAGCAACAGAAGAAATCAAAACAATGGCAGACACCAAAGAATACGAAAAAAGCTTAGAAAATCTCTTGATGACAGCTGTTTTAACTCTTGGTGAACCAGAAGTCATTGTCCATTGTAGAAAACAAGATAAGAAATTTTTCACAAATCAATTTCTTTCAAAGGCAGCTGAAAAAGTTGAGAAGGAAAACAAAATTAAATCAAAGTTAACTCTTTCAAACGAATTTGTTGACTGCATTGGCGGACTAATAGTTGAAACTTCTGATAGAAAAATAAGTATTAATAATACTTATGAAAAAAGGATAGATAGGGCATTAGGAAAGATAAAGAAAGAATTATCTTTATTGCTAACCCAAGAAGGATGATCACAATGCAAAAAAGCTCAGTTAGGAGAATAAGTTTTCTATCAATATTAGTGATGTTAACTTTAGTTACATCTGCAAACATAACTAAAGCAGAAGTAGACTATAATATTCACAATAATTCTGCAATTGAACAAAGTGGATATATTCAAGCTTTTAATGGAGGAATATCAGAAGAAAATCTTGTAAGAGGAGAAAAAGCAAATATTTTCGCAACATTAGCTAATTTTGGTGATTTATCTCTTGATGTAATTTCTCTAACTGCCCATTTCAAGCACCTAGATGGAAATGTACGGTTTGATTATAACTACACTATAGACTTCGATTCCAATCATAGAACTCTTGAACCCGGTGACACATTTACAGGTACAATAGTAGCTGAAGTCGCAAATATTGAAGCAAAATATAATCTTTCAATTTACTTCACAGCTGAAGATGTATATGATTCAAATAGCGAGTTTGGTGCAGCGGCAATAGATTTTATAGCTGCAGAAAACATTACCATATCAGTTGTAGATCTTGGTAGTAGTTCTTCTGGAACAATCATAGGAATTGGGATTACATTTACAGTTATCGTATTAGCACTTATTGGGTTAATTTTTTATGGTTGGTTAAAAGAAAGATTAGCCAAACGAAAATATAAGTAAAATTCAAGCTAATAATATCAACCAACTTTTTGGTTGATATACAAAACCTTCTTTTTTTAGTTGGATTAGTATCTGTACGATTTTAGATAAAGGAATGTCAAATATTTTACAATTCCGAATTAATTCATCCAGAGAATTTGTAGTACTTTGTCGTAAAATAGACAGAATGGTATCAGATAGGGTTTTTGATTGAATGTTAAGCAAAATCCCTGATTTCTTCTCAAGAGTCATGATTAGTGCTGAAATCTGTTGAACATGGGTATCTGCGACATAAAAGAATTTTTCAGCTTCTGAAGCAGATAGCTTTCCACTTTGTAAAAAAACATTGCTCTCAGCATCTGAATCGCTTACGATAATAGACTCTCCAGGCTCAAAAGTAACAATTTTACCACATTTTTTACAAAGTTTATACTGATGATTATTTGGAATATAATTAATTGTCTCACAATTATTACATCGAAAAATGATTGTCATTCTTCTTCCCCATAATACAATTTTCTCGCAAAAATCAAAAACCCTGTGTGTCCTATCATTCTTGTGTTTGGCCTTATAGCATTTACTTTCAACTGCATTTCTCTTTCAATTAGTTCTAGAGCTTTTATTTCTCCGAAATGAAATTCCCGCAACTTGGTGTAAACTTTCTCCACTTGGTTATATGTTGGGAGAAAAACGGCTATAATCCCGCTGTACTTAAGAGAGGTGTAAGCATGAGAGATGACTTCACAAGGATCACCCAAATCTAGCACAACTGCATCAACATCAGTTTCATCGAAACCCAGCGAAGCATCTTGGTTTTTTATTGTTACATAAGATTCAAGCCCTAATCGCTCAATGTTCTTGGTTGCAGTGTTAAATGCTTCTTCTCTTATTTCATATGTAAAAACATGTCCAGTATTTCTAACATAATTAGCTAAAATTGAGGTTAAAGCTCCGCTACCTGTACCAGTCTCAATAACCTTAGAACCAGGAACTACTCCAGTATTCATCAATATCATTCCTGCATCTTTGGAATAGATGATTTGTGAACTATGTGGTAGCTTTGCTAAGTAATCACTGGGTAAGGGTTTGTAGATAGAAAGAGTTGCTGATTTGTTTGTAGTAACGCGTAAACCATACGGTTTTCCAATTATTTCATCATAGTCAATAAAACCTTTATGGCAATGGAACTGTTTTCCAGAAACTGCTTTTGTTAGCCACTTTTTTCTTTGGTCCAAAACTATGAATAAATCTGAACCTTCTACTATAATATTATCCTCTGCAAAACTGGAATCTTTCATCTCTATCAAATTCAACAGAGGAAGAAATATTATAAAACTTGTTTTGATAGAGATGAGGTAGGTTACTTAAGTGGATGATTCAAACAATGTTTTATAGGAGAAATTCAAAATAATTGAAATTAATAAAGAAAAAGATAAAAGAAAAGAAATTTAGAGAAAACCTTTCTCTTTTAGAATGTCCTTTAGTTTTGGAAAACCAATTTCCTCTAACTCATATTTTACTCTGACTATAGGTTTGTCAATTTTGATCAATCTTGTAATATCGATTGGGGTGGCTGAAACTACAACGTCACATTCAGTATTTTTGATCGTTTCTTCCATATCCTTTAGTTGTTGATCAAAATAACCCATAGCAGGGAGTAAAGTGCCAATATCTGGATATTTTTCAAAGGTTTCTTTCATACTGCCAACCAAGTAAGGTCTGGGATCAACTAATTCCTTAGCACCATATCTAAGGGCAGCGACAACTCCAGCGCCATATTGCATTTCTCCATGAGTTAAAGTGGGTCCATCTTCAATCACTAAAACTCTCTTGCCTTTAACCATGTCTGGTTTGTCAACAAAGATTGGAGAGGCAGCCTCGATAATAACGGCATTTGGATTAGCTTTACGTATATTTTCTTCTAGAACGAGAACATTTTCGTAATCAGTTGTGGTGATTTTATTGACGACAACTACATCAGCTAGGTTGAGATTGGTTTCACCAGGATGATAAGTAAGCTCGTGCCCCACCCTGTGAGGATCAGCAACTACGATTTGTAAATCAGATTCATAGAATGGAAAATCGTTATTTCCACCATCCCAGAGAATAACATCTGCTTCTTTCTCTGCTTCTCTAAGAATGGCTTCATAATCAACACCTGAGTAAATTACCAAACCCTTATCGATATAAGGTTCATACTCTTCTCTCTCTTCGATTGTTGTTTCATGCTTATCCAAATCAGAATAGTCAGCAAATCTTTGTACGGCTTGTTTAGCTAAATCTCCATAAGGCATAGGATGTCTAATAGCGACTATCTTCTTACCAGCCTCGGTTATTAACTGTAAAATTTTTCTGGAAGTCTGTGATTTTCCGCTTCCAGTTCTTACAGCACATACGCTAATCAGTGGTTTTGTACTTTTAACCATGGTTCCCTTTGTTCCTAGTAAGGAAAAAGCTGGACCTAAAGCATTAACTAGAGAGGCTTTATGCATATCATATTCATGTGTCACATCTGAGTAGGAAAAAACTACTTCATCAACGCTTAATTCTTTGATGAGTCTTGGCAATTCAGATTCATCATGAATTTCGATTCCATTCGGGTATAATGGCCCTGATAACTCTTTTGGATACTTCCTGTCGACAATATCTGGAATCTGGGTGGCGGTGAAGGCAACTACTTCATAATTTTCATTTTCTCTGTAATAAGTATTGAAATTATGAAAATCTCTACCTGCAGCTCCCATGATTAAAATTTTTCTCTTTTTGAATTCCATTGTAATCCCTTTGTAGATTTCTATTTTGAGATATTCTATCCAGTTTTAAAAAATTTATGCTTTAACAGAAAGAATCGAGAAAGAGATTAAAATTTAAGCAATAAATCAGAAAGAGTTATGTTGGTTCTTTCTCTGATT
>JAUWPI010000169.1 GCA_030611665.1 Candidatus Heimdallarchaeota archaeon
ATACTTTGCTAGCTCCTTAACATCTTCATGGGCATAAACTCTTGCTAATACACCATCAAGCATTCTTGAAAGCACACGAGCTGTGTCCTTAATAGTTTCTCCAGCACCTAATTGGATGTCTGAAGAGCTCAAAAAGATTCCGTGACCACCTAAATAATACATGGCGACCTCTGTAGAAACACGAGTTCGAGTTGATCTCTTTTGAAAAATCATTCCTAGAGTTAGACCCTTAAGTGGTTTTTCTCGATTATAGGCTTTAAAATCAGCCTTCAATCTCTTAGATTCATCAAGAAGAAAACGAATTTCTTCAGCCGTAAAATCTTTCAACGAAAGAAGTGACCTACCTTTCAAATCCATAATTCTCACTAGCTAAAAAATCTCAAAGGAATTTAAAAAATGTTCTATATGAAGTTCTCAAAATTAAAATTGAAAGAAAAAAAGGTTTAAAGAGAACTGCGTGATTGGTTAGCTGAACAAGATGATCAACTACAAGAGACTCATTATATCAACAGTAACAGGAGCTTTGCTTGGAATTATTTGTATTATAGGTGTTGGTTTAAGAATAGAGGGAGGTTATCTAGAGAATATTGTTTACCTGCTGGGGATTTGGATGTCACGTCTTGTACTAGGTGTAACAATTGGGTTTGTTGGAGAATTTACAATTATACCTGGAATAGGTTGGAAAAAATGGATGAATACTAGCATTAGAGGGATTTTCTTTGGATTATTGTTCTCTACAACAGTATTATTGCTAGATCCACACTTTAGTTATACAACATTTGCAGCAGGTATAGCATATGGGTTGATAACAGACTTAGTAGCAACATTCCTTACAAGTGACAAAGCAACAAAGTTCTTTACAAGAAAGAAAACAGAAAAAGAAGAGAAGAAAGATTAGAAGAAGGTAGGTTCACCTTCAAATACTCTTTTGGGTGGTTCCATCTTAGCTGTTTCCTCTGGAGAAAGAATCTCAATTAATTCATAATTGGAAGTGCCCAAACCCATCTTTTCAACAAATTGTACTGTCTCATAGGGATCTTTGTAAGGTCCATGAACTCTTGTGAAGGGGTGAAGGTCAGCTTTAGGATCAAGGTTGACATGCTTAAAGTAAGATGGAATATTCTTCTCAATCAATCCTTCTTTCTTAATCAAGTCTAATGTAGCTGTTTCTATGGCAACAATATCTTTACTGCCAACAGCACCAATGTCGTTGACGATAGGAAGCTGACCAAAACCTAAACAATCACAGTAGGTGGTTATTTGGTTAAGGATGTTAATGTACATCACTTTCTCAGGTTTAAAAGTTTCGAGGACTTTTTGTGTTGCTATGGCCATCATTTCTTGAAAAGCGGTGTAACTTTCTCGTGGTAGTTTAACGGCTCCTAAACCACCATCAATTTCTAAACAAGTCATGCATTGTCTACAATCGTGATAATTTCTCCTGAGGTTATCTTTTTCTTCATCATAACTTAGTGCTCCATATGGACAAGATTCTACCAGTTTTTTTGCCAGTTCTGGTGTTCCTTTTGCTTTATCCCAGTATTCATCAAGGCTTGATACTCCATGTATTTTTCTCCATCGAGTTGGACCTGAGTAACCTCCCAAAGCAAGATTCTTTATTGCTCCACCATATCCACATGCTCCATGACCTTTGGCATGAGCAAGATCTACTAAAACATCAGCATCAATAAGCGCACCGGCAAGGTCTAGAGTATCTATTCCTCTGTAGTTAATTTCAACAGGTTTGGTATAACCGTCTTTAACTCCAGCAATAGGAATAATGGGACAACCACAAGTTTCAGAGGTATAACCTCGATTAACAGCATTATAAACGCTGGTTGGGTTATCTGTAACAAAAGGATAACCTCCAGCTTTCTTGATAGCTTCAACAATTCTCCTGACAAAGAAAACAGGAATAGTTTGATAGCCATCACTAAAACCTAGATGCATCTTAACAGCTACTTTATCCTTTTTCTCAATAGGGGTTTCTTCTAGTAAAAGCTCGACAATTTTGTCTAGTTTAGCAGCAAAGGAAGCAAAAGTAGAGCTTCTTCCATGCTGAAAAGAACCAAAATAAACTTTAGATTTTTCTGAACTCATGAAACTTGTAAACTTTGATAAATTAATAAATAATTCGCATGAAATTTTCGTTTCAATGAATAGTTAATATTAAAAAAAGCGTCAATTAACGTGATACTATGTTAGAAAATTCTTGGATAAAGGGAAAAACTTGTATGATAACAGGTGCAAATACAGGAATAGGGAAAGAAACAGCAAGACAAATTGCTGGTTTAGGTGCTCATGTAATAATGGTTTGTCGTAACCAAGAAAAAGGAATACAAGCCAAAGAAGACATAATTCAGACAACAGAGAATGAGAATATTGATTTGTTAATCTGTGATTTGGCTTCATTAAAAGATGTGAAACGTTTTACAGACGAGTTTCTACAAACCCACACTAATTTACACGTTTTGATAAACAATGCTGGAGTGTTCCATATGAAGAGAACAACTACACAAGATGGATATGAAAGCACGTTTGCAGTAAACTATTTAGCTCATTATTATCTAACAGAACTATTACTCCCTCTCCTAAAGAAAAGCTCTCCATCAAGAATTATCAATCTCTCTTCTGACATTCATAGATACTTCAAAATTAGAATGAAAGATCCTCTTTTAGAAAGAAGATACATGGGACAACAAGCTTATAGCAATTCGAAAACTGCAATGGTTCTCTTTACTAACAAACTTGCTAGAGAACTGGAGGGAACAAAAATTACAGCGAACGCTGTAAACCCGGGGCATGTAAAAACACAGATGACTACTATTGGACTTTCAAAATTTTTCAGAAAGATGTCTAATCTCATACCCACTAATCGTACAGTTGAACAAGGTGCAGAAACTTCAGTGTTTGCTGCGTCTTCTGATGATCTAGAAGGAATAACAGGGAAATACTTTACTGATTGTAAAGAATCAAAAACAGCAAAGATGACCAAAGACATACACAATCAAGATTTCTTATGGGAGTTAAGCAAGAGATTAGTATCAGAAGCATTGGCTAAACAAGATTAATAAACATCCATTCCAATTTTTATTATAATCATAACAGGTTATTCACATGCCTAAGCCTTATAGTGTAATGATGGATGAGATAAACAGTCGCCTTAAAGGGAAAACAGGGGATGACAGAGCAAAGGAAATTCGTCTATTACTGAAAGAAATTCAATTTGATGTTGGAGACTATAGAAAAATCAAGGACAAACTGAAGCGAGAGTTAAAAGAAATAGAAACCATGGAACAAGCCAAGAAAGCCTCTCGCAAAAGTGGTCACACTAAGAAAGAGACACCTCAATTTGTAGTGATAGGAGCAGCTAACAGCGGGAAAACCACCTTGATTAACAATCTTTGTGGAACTGACTTCCTTGTTGCAGACTATCCATATACTACTACTGAACCCCAATATGGTGCACTAAAATACGATAATGTTAACTTCCAATTAGTAGAACTCCCAGCTATCTATGAAGGATGCTGGGATGGAGATAAATCTCTTCTAGCAATAATACACTCAACAGATTGCCTATTAATTCTAGGGCGATCAATAAAAGAGTTTGACTTAGTTCTATCTGAATTAAAAAAGAATAACATACATTTAAGGGATGAAAGGATGGAAGATGGTTTTGTTCAAGTAAATCCTAGAACAATTCCTGCCTTCCTAGTATATGATAAAAAGCTGGAAGTTATGATTTCATCAGCTCTAAAGATGGTGTCGAATGAAAATCTTGAAACTGTAAAGAAAAAGATGGTTGAAGTAACTAAGCCCAAAAGAGTATACACAATGGATTCATTCAATAAAATAGAAGATATCCCTATAGTTTTCTTTCATGATCTATTGACTGTAAAAGACGTGATTAAGAAAATAGGTATAGGGAAAGTTGAAATTTTCAAAGATGCGGTGGTATTAGAAGGAGGACCAACTGGAAGAAAGAAAAGAGTAGGAATAGATTACGAGTTATCTGATGGTGATGTAATTCACTTAACTTTTCATAAATAAAAAAAATGAGGAAAAAGAGTCTTTAAGATAATTTGGATCCGCAGCTTTCACAAAATTGCATTCCTGCACTTGCTTTATGACCGCAATAGGGACAGAAATTAACCTCACCGGAGGGATAAATAACATCGAGTTGCTTCTGAGCTATAGGCTCTGTAAATTCAGGTGATTTTTCATAATTTACTGTTTCACCAAGCATAATCTCGCCTGATTCTGTATCGTAGCGATATTTAACTTGACCAGCATTGCGTAAATCAACGAGAACGCGAAGAACGTTCTTAGGCTTAATTCCAGTTTCTTCAGCTAAGGTTTCAAGTTTAACAGAGCTATCTCCACGGTTTTGAACAGCGCGTGAAACATTGTTACGCATTCGGCGATCAGAGTCTAGATGACCAATAGCACCAATTAGAGTGAAAAAGGCAGGAATGAAAAACCAATAACCCCAAGAAGCTAATCCTATGAATTCTATATTGTAACGTTTAAACACTAGTGATAAAATGCCTATGATAATGAAAACAACACCTGTACTAAAAGCAGAATAATCTCCCTTGTAATCTTTTTTTGAATAATAACGATCTTGTGACATGTTTCTCAAACTGAAAAGAACTTGGGCTTTATTAAACGTTAATATTTGTAAAAAATTAGAAGAAAAGAAAATTCATTTGATTTTACTCTTTCTTAGCTTGCTATGGTTATAATACCTATTTTACAAGATTAAATTAGAAAGGGAAATAGAACAAAAAACTTTTAATGGAACTGTGAAGAAAACAGATAGAACAATGTTGCCTAGATAGCTTAGCTGGGAGAGCGCAGGACTGAAGATCCTGTTGTCGCGTGTTCAAGAATTGTTTCAGACGCGTTCTGAACATTGAATATCACGCTCTGGGCACCATTCATTTTTCTTTTTTCTCATTATTTCTTGCCGAAGCTTTTTTAAAAACTGTTTCTTTTAAGAACTATGATTAATGAAAACGATTCTGTTAAATCTTCATCTTTTGATGATGAGACATCTGACTCTTCGACAAAGTCTAAGCTTCGATCTACTGGAATTATGTCTTCATATTTGTGTGAATGAGAGTTTAGTTTATTATTCAACATGGGAACATGGTTTTGAAATTATTAATTATGAAAATATCTCTTCTCCTTATTTTTTGACCTCCTATAATAATGTGAGTTCTTCAGCACACATAATAATAGATGATAGTATAGTGTATGTGGCCGCTATAACAGGAGGTTTGAAAATAATAGATTTTTCAAATTTCTCTCAACCAATAGAGTTAGGGCATTATTTTGATGGAGGACAAGCTTTAGGGTTGTGTTTACGCGATGATTTAATTTATGTTGCTGATAAAAGTGGTGGATTGGAGATTTTAGAAACAAAGTTTAACTTAATTAGAACAACAAGTATTTTTACATTCTTTATTGTTTTAGCAGTATTGTCCAGTTCTTATTACTATAGAAAAAGATTCAAGAGATCTTAAGTTGAATCAAAAGTTAATTTCATAAGTGTCTCTATCGGGCAGTCACATATGGCTATATTCGGCAAGTGTGGACAATGTGGAAAACCCATAGGACAAGCTAAAAAAACATGTGGAGCAAGTTTTGCTGTGTGTAACAAATGTAAGGTAATGTTACACCCACATTGTTTAGGAGAACACAGATTACTTCACAGAAACAGAGATAACATGATTAAAGATGCTGTAAATGATGATACAAATTCTCTTATTTCGAAAGTTTTTTCCTCAATTCGCGAGAAATTTGCTAAACCAAAGACTAATTCA
>JAUWPI010000188.1 GCA_030611665.1 Candidatus Heimdallarchaeota archaeon
ATACTTGTAATCGAATCAGCTCCATTTAATTCACCGTTATTTCTATAGATTATTGGCTTTGCTGTGAAGTAAATTGACAGAACAGCTGCAAGTACAACTATTGCTATGACAAACAATGATACAATGACTACTCTTCGTTTATTGTACAATTCCAATTAAGTTAGCCCCAAGGATTGAGTATTGCTAAATCTATTGTTTTTCGTTCTTATAAATGTAGGTAAACAATTGCCAGCAAATAACGTAAATTTCAATTAGCATACGTATATATAAAAAATAATCTATGATTGTTTAATGAGTTATGTAATTTTAAATGGGATGTATAAAGACGATTCTTTTATTCCAAGAGTTAACAAAATGGTCTCTGAAGAATTACAACGAAGCAATTATGCGGGAGATACTGTCATTCTTCATGATAAAGAGATTAAACCTTGTCTAGGTTGCTTCAAATGTTGGGTTCAAACTCCTGGTATTTGTATTATTGACGATTATGGTCGGGAAGTTGCAAAACGAATGATTCAGTCAGATGTTCTAGTCTATATTACACCTATCAATTATGGTGGCTATTCTGCTGAACTGAAAAAGGCTCTTGATAGATCTATTGGCTTACTTTCACCATTTTTCCGCGTTCATGAAAAAGAAATCCATCATGAAACAAGATATAATGAGTATCCAAATCTTGTAGTTATTGGAACTTTAGAGAAACCTAACGCTGAACAAGAAGAGATTTTCACTTCACTTGTTAAAAGGAATGTGTTAAATCTCTTCAGTGAAAAATACTCGTCTCAAGTTATTTACAATGATGATGACAATACTACTATCACGAAAAAAATCGAGAGAAGTCTAGCAATAGTAGGTGAAGGAAATGAATAAACAGCTAACATTCTTAATGTGTAGTCCTCGAGGTGAAAAAAGTGCTTCTCATTCTATAGGATTCTATTTAACTAGCTTATTTGAAGAGAAAGGAATATCTGTGAATAGTTTTAGTGTGTATCAAACATTGAAGATACAAGAAGAAATAGAAGAAATGATTATCTCTATTAATGAAAGTGACATAATTCTAATTTCGTCACCACTCTATATAGATCAAGCACCATACATGACAATTAAGACCATGAACATCATAACTGATAGTTTTCAGCAAGGCAAAATCAGTAAAAAGGAAAGACATCTTTTCGCAATTTCTAATGCTGGTTATCTCGAATATTATCATAATAACATTGCTTTGAAAATCTATGAACAATTTGCTAAGGAAAATGAAATTATTTGGGCAGGCGGTTTACCTATAGGTGCAGCTGGAACACATGCACAATATCCAATACCTGAATTTTTGAAAATGTTAGAACCTTTACCCAAGGAAGATCCTAGACATGAAATCTATACTAAACCAACCAAACTTCTTGATTCCGTCATAAGAACTTCGGTAGATCATTTATGTAAAGGAGAAATTGTTCCTAAGGAAGAACTTCAGAAACTTGAATTTGTACCCATGCCTCTCGAAGCATATATTGAAGGTGGGAACAATGGATGGCTTGAAGCAGCAGAAAAATTAGGCACCACAGACAAACTAAGAGATAAACCCTATGAGAGATGATCGACAATGATTATTGATTCTTTTGAAGCTGAAAAAATACTTAAAGCTTATCAAAAGAGAAAAGCTTCAGTTAAAGTTAAGCTAGATCTTGGATTAACTAATCAAATTGCATATTTTGAGGGAGAAAACATCAGAATTGGTGATTTTACCTACACTCTAAAAACGATAAAGAAACTTGAGAAAGCTCAGGCAGCTTTCTTACTTGAAAAAAAACCAAGAAAGATTGCTTTTTTCGATGAATGTTATTACAAACTAGAACCAATCAAAGGAACGGTTCCAACAATAGAGATTGATGGGATTCGGATGCATCGAACAAAGCATATGACACCTTTAGAAGATGCTGAAAGGAAAATAGAATATGTTAAAGTTAAGTCGTCAGATATAGTGCTTGATATATGCACAGGATTGGGATACACAGCAATTCAAGCTAAGAAAAAAAATGCAGACGTTACAACTATAGAGAAAGATCCTAACGTATTGGAGATAGCAGGATTCAATCCTTATTCAAGAGAGCTTTTTGATGGTATTGAACATGGAACAATTAAGCTAATCAACGAGAATGCAGCTGATTCTGTTAAGAAATTAGACAATGATTCCTTTAGTGTTATTCTTCATGATCCTCCTCGGTTCTCTTTTGCGGGCGAATTGTATTCTGAAGAGTTTTATAAGGAATTGTATCGCATCCTTAAACCTAAAGGAAGATTACTCCATTATGTGGGTAATCCTGGTTCAAAATATCGAGGGAAAGATTTAGTTAAAGGTGTCCAAAACAGACTAAATTCTGTGGGCTTTCGTACAAAGAAAACACCTGATGGTGAGAGCGTTCTTGGATATAAATAAAAGAGGATATATTTATCTTATAGAAATAAGAAAAATGGAATTTTAGAGAGAACCTTTTAGGAGGATGTATGTTTTTAGTCCATTATTTCTCTCTATTTTGAGTTCTTTTTGGATTTTTATCTTTGCTGCGATTTTTTTATTCATTTTTTTGCACCTATCTTAACATCATTATCCCTTTTAAAAAGGATTGAACACAGAAAGAGGTCACAAGTTGTGACATTTTCAACAAAACAACATTCTTAAAGGGTAAAACATTGTTTCCTTAATGATGAAGGAAGATTATCTAACCGAACAAAATCGAGAGGAAAAAATTAGTTATTGGTTAGATGAGTGCAAAAAAATCAAATCATATCGTCCTTTTGAACTAAATCTAAAGAAAGCAGCACTTCTAGTCCTAGATATGCAAAATTACTTCCTGAATGAAGAATCTCATGCTTTTGTTCCTTCTTCATTAAACATAATATCCTCAATTCAAGAGATTTCTAAAACTTTTCAAGGGATGGGAAACAAGGTAATTTTTTCTAGACATTTAGATGCTGAAAACGAATCGAGTACAATGAATAGATGGTGGAAAAACAGCATTAGACCAGATAACGATCTATCAAAAATCTCCCACATACTAAATAAGCAAGCTATAGAAATTATAGAGAAGGAACAATATAGTGCATTCTATGAAACGGAACTAGAAGCAATTCTCAAAGATAATGACATTGAACAAGTAATCATAACTGGAGTGATGACACATCTTTGTTGCGAGACAACAGCTCGAGATGCATTCATGAGAGGATTTGAGGTGTTCTTTGTTGTAGATGCTACAGCTACATATACAGAGGAACTGCACATAGGAGCTCTAAGAGCAATTTCACATGGTTTTGGGACATGTATATCAACAGAGGAGATAATTAATGAAGAATAAATTAATAACCAAAGTTGTATTGATAGGAGGGGGGCCAGCTTGTGCAACAGCTGCAATTCAACTAATTAGATCAGGAATCGAAATAATCCTTGTTTCAAAAGAAATAGGAGGAACCATCAAAAATGCTAATCTTGTTGAAAACCTCATTGGTTATCCAGAAGGTGTTGTTGGGCTAGATTTCGCTAAATCATTTCAATTACAACTGATAAAAGCTGGTGTTTCTACTGTTCTAGAAGAAGTGCTATCCGTAGAGCAAACTGGTAACAAGTATACAACTAAAACAGCTGAAACAGAAATAATAAGTGAATATCTCTTTATAGGTACTGGATCTATTCCTAAGAAACTAGATGTTGAGGGTGAAGAAGAATCTTTCCTAAAAGGAAAATTGTTTTACGAAATTTACAATGCTAAACAGTTTACTGACAAAAAGGATATTGGCATAATAGGAAACGGGGATGTAGCATATGATTATGCTCTGAATCTTCAAAATATAGCGAATAAAACATCAATTATTCGTAGAAATGATAAGACATCGAGTCTTCCAATTTTACAAGAAAGAGTGAAGAATGCAGAAAATATTGTTGTTCACAATAAGCTTGTAATAAAGAAAATACTGCTTAAAGACGATAAAATAATTCTTGAAATGGATGAGGATGGAAATTCTATCACTATAATAAAAGACTTAGTTTTAGTTGCTATAGGCAGAAAACCTAATTGCGATTTTCTCTCAGACGACTTAATCTCTGAGTACAATAATCCAAAAGCAGATTCAAGGCTGTACTTCATTGGTGATGTTAACAAAAATAATTTCAGACAAGTTTCTATAGCCATGGGAGATGGAATGAAGGTTGCTATGGAAACAGTAAAAAAGATTACTGAAAAAGAAGGTTATCATGGAGCTTCTAGGAAAGTATGGTAAAGAAGATTTAGCAATTCTTTACATAGCTAAACAAGAAGATAAAATTGTAGAATTTGTTGAAAGTCTACAACCTCCTATTCCTAGAGAAGAGAAATGGGTTCTAGTTATTTCTACCATGTATGGGTGTCCTATTGGTTGTCTAATGTGTGACGCTGGAGAGTACTACCACGGTAATGTCTCCAAAGAAGGGATGTTAGAGGAAATCGATTATATGGTTAGAGCTCGTTTTCCAGAAGGTAAAGTTCCTATTGGGAAATTTAAGGTTCAATTTGCTCGAATGGGAGAACCTTCTTTGAACAATGATGTTCTAGAGACCTTGAAAGAGTTACCAAAAATATACGACGCTCCAGGATTAATGCCCT
>JAUWPI010000025.1 GCA_030611665.1 Candidatus Heimdallarchaeota archaeon
GTCAGGTGTATTCTTTGTTACTCCAGCTTGTTCGAAAGCATATGTATTAGCTATCCCAAAATGACCTCCAACAGTAGATATCATAATAGGGTGCTTAATAGATATTTCATCTAATTCCCATCTTGTAGGATGCCTTTTCTCAGCAAGTTTAGAATCATCTTCTTGATACCCAAAAATCCATTCTCCTTTCAAAGTAGTCATTGCCTTTTCCTTTAGTACTCTTTGAATATCTGCAATAGACTTGATTCCTGCTTCTTCGCTCAAATCAGTGAAAATCAGCCGAGTAGATCCTTCCATCATGAAATGGCCATGGGAATCAATTATTCCTGGAATAACTGTTTTTCCAGAAAGATTGATTGTCTCTGTATGTTCACCAACAAATTCTTCGATTTCTGTATTGCTTCCTATAGCAACTATTTTGCCAAATTTCACTGCTACAGCTTCAACTATACTTTCATTCTCATCAATAGTAATTATTTTCCCATTTTTCAGAATTATATCTGCATACAACATTATTCTAATCTCTCTTCTGGTAAACTTGACCTGTTTGATTCTCTTCAAAACAACTTAATACTGCATCCCAAGCAACTTCTGATGCAATCATACCAAACTTAGTGAAATCAAATTTTATGAATGGTTCTCTATAATCTGTTTTCGGTTTCAGTTCCATTTTATCATTCGATAAGTATTCCTTCATTACATCACATCTTTGTTTCATCAAGCTAAATAGAGATTAATGTCTTTTCGATTTTGGTTAATACTTCATAAGCTTGCTCTTCTGATATACATAGAGGAGGTTGAAGTCTTAGAACATTCCCAAACAATCCACCAAGACCTATGATAACTCCTTCATTCTTGAGTAAGTTTACAATCTTCTTAGCTTCGTCAGATGCGGGTTTCTTAGTTTCAGGATCTTTAACAAGTTCAAAACCTATCATTAACCCTCTTCCTCTAACATCTCCGATTATAGTGTTCTTTCTTTGTAGATCTTCTAAGCCCTCCATGAAGACTTTACCAATTTTAGCGGAATTCTCTACTAACCCTTCATCTTCAATAATCTTGATGTTTTCAAGCGCCACTGCTGAACAGACAGGATTACCACCATAAGTTGAGAAGAAGTCACCTGATTGCACACATTCAACTATCTTACTTGTCGCAATAGCTGCTCCAATAGGCATGCCTCCACCAAGTCCTTTAGCCAAGGTCATTAAATCTGGTTTAAGATTCCAATGATCACCAGCAAACATTTTCCCAGATCTACCAAAACCAGACTGTATCTCATCACTAATAAAAGGAATATCTCTCTCTTTCAGTATTCCTACTAAAGTTTCATAATAAGTATTGGGTGGTATGATAATTCCTCCTTCACCAAGTATAGGTTCAATAATAAAAGCTGCAACATCTCCAGCTGTATGATAATCAATTACATTTTCAATCGCTAACGCTGCATCTTCACCACATTCTTCCTCTGAGAGTTTTGATCGATAAGGGTAAGGAGTTGGCGCATGTACTACTCCTTGTAGATTGGCATAAGATGAAAATCCCTTTTTATATTTAGCTTGACCTGTTAAACTGAGTGAAAAACCTAATCTTCCGTGAAAGGAACCTTCAAGAGCAATCAGTGCTGCTCCTGTTTTCCCTCTAGAAGTGGCATACTTCTTTACTAGCTTAACAGCATTTTCTACAGCTTCTGTTCCACTATTGCACAAGTATGTGTGCTGTAAACCAGTAGGTGTGATTTCTGCAAGTTTTTCCACTAAAAGAGTTTGCGGGACGGTGAAAAATCTCCCTGAAGTGTGAATCAGTTTCTTCATTTGATTGGTAGCTGCTTGAACCAATCTTTCATGAGCATGACCAACATTTGTAACCGCAATTCCTGCAAAACAATCAATGTATTCTTTTCCGTTTATATCCCTTAAAATTGCTCCTTTTCCTTCTGTCAATACAATAGGTACTCTAGCGTACCCTTGAACAAAAAACTCTTTATCTTTCTTCATTATTTCTTCTGAATTCATTTTTTTCACCCTACACATTAAATTAAACTAAGTAACTCTTGATATTTCTCTTTGAATTGCTCAAAAACATAAGAAACTTCTCCAATAAAACTGATTTTTTCAGCAGATTCGGAGTAAAATAGTATAATCCTTGTAAGATAGTTCTTCAAACAATTTACTACTTCAAGTTCACTAATTTCGTTAACAACTACTTTATCGAATGTAAATTTTGATTTCTCTAAACCCTTTATTGGTTCAAGAATCATTTCTGTTGTATTTTCTCTTCGGATTCTTTTCAATCGTTTTAGATTTCTAGTAGATAATTGATATAATCTGTCTATAATCTTTTTTAGATTCTCATTTTTGCTGTTAATTTGCATAGATTGAAAGAAATCAAGTAAAACTGTTTCTTGATTAAGAGCAAACTTTATTGTTGCACCTAGAGTTTCTAAAAACATTTTTTATCACTTTTCTTCTTCTTCTTTTTAATCAAACCATCTTGTAATTACAACTTTGTCTTCTGTAAAAAAGTCTATTCCGCTTTTCCCTTGCCCATGAAGATCTCCCTTAAAGCTATCTTTCATTCCGGAGAATGGAAAAGTTGCGATTGGTGCTGCAACACCTATGTTTATTCCAATATTTCCTGCTTGAACACGGTATTGATAATCTCTTGCTGATTTACCACTTGAAGTAAAAATGGAGGAGGCATTTCCATATGGATTGTCATGAATGACTTCTATAGCTTCATCTAAGTTTTTAACATTAACAATAGGCATAACTGGACCAAAAATCTCTTCTTGAGCAATTGACATTTCTGGTTTAACACTTTTGAAAATTGTTGGACCAACATAGAAACCATTCTTAAGAGACTCCTCGTTTCTTACTTCTCTTCCATCTAATATTAATGTCGCTCCTTCATCAATGCCTTTCTGAATATATTCTAGCACCTTCTTCATACCTGCTTCTGAAGCAAGAGGTCCCATATGATTGTCTTCATCCATTCCGTTTCCAATCTTCATTTGTTTAGCTGCTTCAACTAATTTCTCTATCAAAGGATTGTGAATGTTTCCAACCGTCAGTAACACACCACCTGCTAGACATCGTTGTCCTGCATTACCAAAAAATGAGGTAATTAAATTCGGTATAGTTCTATCAATATTAGCATCTGGCATAATGGTGATGAAATTCTTTGCTCCGCCTTGAACCTGAACTCTCTTACCAACATCTCCACATTTTTTATAGAGTAATTTTCCGATTTTTGTAGATCCAACGAAAGATAAACCTACGGTATCTGGACTTTCAATTAGTGCATTTACAACTTCAGCTCCTCCATGTAATAAATTTACAACACCTTTAGGTAATCCAATCTCATCTAGAAGCTCAAATTGTTTTATCATGCTTATTGGGCACTGATCTGAAGGTTTAACGATGTAAGTGTTCCCAGTAGCAATGGCATAAGGCCAAAACCAAGCTGGCACCATAACTGGAAAATTGAATGGTGCGACACAGAAGAAAACTCCAAGTGGTTGCTTAATAACCATCTCGTCTATACCAGAAGCTATTTCCTCAAAATTATACCCCATTTGAAGAGAAGGAATGTGAGTAGCTGCTTCTACATTCTCAATTGCTCTGCGATATTCCCCTCTAGACTCATCTAGTGTTTTACCATGCTCCTGTGTTACAACTTCTACAAGATCATCAAAGTTCTCTTCTAGAGCATCACGAAAATCATACAAATATCTTATTCTCGATTGTGCAGGAGTTGTTCTCCATTTCCAAAATGCTTCCTTTGCAGCTTTGATTGTTTCTAGAGCTTCTTCCCTTGTGCATATCGGGGTTTTTGCGAGAAGATCACCTGATGCTGGATTAATAACATCTCGTGTTCTATCAGTTGTTGAATCAACCCATTTTCCATTGATGTAATTTTTTAAAATCTCACCATTCATATATTCAAATCCATAAATTGGTTTTATTTTATTATTCTTCTTTGTTATTTTGTTTCTTTCTTTTGACAGATAAATAGCGCTCTAAAGCCATTAAATCCTTAATTGGTAAGTTAATATGTGAAATGTATATTGGTTTTTCAACTGAATGATAACTAGAAGAATTAATATCATCTTGAATGATTTCTGCTTTCACTCTATTATTGAATTCTCTCCATAATTTCTGATATTTTTCATATTGTTTTTCAGTTAGAAAGTAATGGTCGATATTAATGCTCTTTGAATCACTAAACATTTCTTTGACATGATCTAAATCTTTCTGAGTAATATAAGAAGACGAGCCAAGAGGTTTGAGGATAACCTGTTCATCCAGAAAATTCTGGAAATTATCGACTAAGAAAGTAATGTCTCTGATTAGTTTCATGATAAGCCTTGGTTTCATCAAGGCATCAATGATGGATTCAGCATCTTCTTCTTTTCTTCTAATACAATCACAAATATTCAGATCCAAGGTTTGAAGTAATTCTCTGCCTTTGGAACCTAATCGATAATATTTCTTAAGCATAGTAGCTGATCTAACTTGTTCTTCGCGAGCAATTTCTACAATATCTAGATCTACAAGTAATTTTAATTGACTACTTAATGCGCCTTTGGTAATCTTTAGGTTTTTGCTGAGTTCGTTAAGATTTCTTTCTTTCATAAATAAGGAATAAACTATTCTGAAAGGAGTTGGACCTTTGTTATATAACCCAAGAAAATCACATAGATATTGCGCTCGTTTTAGAAGCTCTAACGCTTTTGCAATATCTGCTTGTTCTAGCGCTGATCTACTCTGATGAAGAAAGTTTTCAGCAACCATAGTGAATGACTGTTGGAAAAGAACAGGAGAAAGGGAATCTGATAATTCATTGAGTTGGTTGACTAATGTATCCTCACCAAAATATTTTCTCAGCTCTTCAGCAAGAAGTTCGCTATAATTTGTAATTGCTATTTTTATGTAATTGAAACTGATGATTTCTTTTTCTGTGATTTGTTGAAATATTTGTCTTGCCTTCTTCTTACTTTTTGTATCGCCTTTTGATTTTAGAACTAAAGCTTTGGCAAGACGATTCAGGAGGTTGAAGACTTTGTGTCTATAATTTAAATCAATCTCATTTAATCTTTTTAGATACTCCTTAAGTGCACTATCCTTCAAATCTTCCTTATGTAAATGCTTCTTCTCTGTGATGTAATTTATTAGCTCAAATAAAATATAGACTTCAGGGTCTACATTTTGTACTCTCTGTACTAAACTCAGTGCTTTCTTTAAAGTATCCATCACCAATTGTGGGTCATCTAGAATTTTATACACCGTACTTAGGCGTATAAAAGAAAATATCGTACCAAAATTAAATTGCATTTGTTGATTTACAATAAGTGATTCTTCATAATAATTCTGAGCTTGTTTAAGATCTCCTTTACCAGAGTAAACATCTCCTAAATTCAACAATGTCCATGCAATATCTTGTTGGTTCCCAATTTTCAATCGAATTTTATAGCTTTGTTTAAAGTAATCTAAAGCTTCATCTAGATTTCCTAGGTTTTTATGAGCATAACCTAAACTAAACAATGTGAAAGCAAGATTATACTTGCTTCCAACTTTTTCAAGTATTTCTAAGCTTCTTTGACTATTCTCAATAGTTTTCTCCATATCTCCTGTACTCATATGAACATAACCTAGAGTGTAATACGCCAAGGCTAGCAAAGTAGGATTATCTAATTCTTTACAGAGAAAATAGTTTTGTTGAGCATAGACAAATGCTTGCTCTGCTTCTCCTCTTGCTTCATACACATATGCTTTGTAGGCAAATAAGAAAACTCTCCTAGAAGACATTTCCTTTATATCAGAACTTTCAATTATTGATTCTGTTCGGTTCAACATAACTAATACTTTATCCAACTCTCCCAGACGGTAAAATGAAAAAATTTCTAACAAATGGGTGTCTACTTCCAATAGAACATTTTTCTGTTCTTTAGCTTTTTCTTGGACAATAGATGAGAGCTCTATAACTTTCTCAAAGTTCCCTAAGTATCTATGAATTGAACATTGAAGGAAACTCAGACTTAAAATCTCAGCATCTGTAAGATTTTTTTCTTTCTGATGTTTCTCAACCTTCTCTAAAGCCTTATTATACTCTCCACCGTACATCAGTTTGTTGATGTTCTCGAATTCCGTTTCATTCATTTTCTCTCACCAAAACATTGGGAAATAGAGCAGTTATTTGATTTTATTAATCTCTTTATATCTTATACAAGCTACATAATAATCTTTTTTCACTGTCTCTAGTTGTGGGTCAATCTGACTGCATTCCTCGATAGCATATATACATCTGGGGTTAAATCTACAACCCGGTGCAATATCTATACCACTTGGGACCTCACCGACTATTGGTAAATCCTCTGTTCTGTGGGCATCAGGGTCAGGTTTTGGAACAGCTGCAATCAAAGCTTTAGTATATGGGTGTAGAGGATTATGGAGGATTTCTTCTGTAGGACCTTGTTCAACTATTCTCCCAAGATACATAACTGCTATCTGATTGCACATAACCCTTGCCAAAGCTAAATCATGGGTTATGAAAAGAAAAGCTGTTCCTCGTTCTTTAGATAATTTGTTCATTGTACGCAAAATGCCTACTCTTACAGAAACGTCTAACATAGATACAGGTTCATCTGCTACAATAAATTCTGGATCAACGGTAAAGGCTCGAGCAACGCCAACTCTTTGTCGTTGTCCACCAGATAACTCGTGAGGAAATCGATTAATGAAATCTTCGGGAGGTACCAGTCCAACGCTATCAAGTTCCTTTAGTACTCGTTGTTCCACTTCAGCTTCACTCGGATAAACTTTGAGTAACCTTAAGGGTTCTGCTACTATATCCATTACATTGAATCTTGGACTCAAGGAATCGTAGGGGTTTTGGAAGATAATTTGAATCTCTCTTCTTAGATTCTTAATTCTATCTAAAACCTCTTTGTCATCTAGGTTTTCCTTGTAGATTCTTGCTTCTTCTTTTGACTTGTTTATTACACTTTTCAATGAATCTCTACTTTCTTTAGATCTAAAAATGTATGATAATCCATAACCTATGGGCATAAAGAAATGAACATTCAAGATAAGAGAAATATAACCAGGCCATGTAAATGAGCTAGCTACATCCATTCCTTTGTATAAAATTGTACCACTAGTTCTATTGAGTAATTGTAGAAGAAGCATTCCTGTTGTAGATTTTCCACAGCCACTTTCACCCACTAAACCAAAAGTTTCCCCAGCTTGAATAGTGATGGATATATCATCTACAGCATGAACATATTTTTGCTCACTACGCTTGAACAATCCTTCAATAATGCCTTTCATAACTGGAAATAGCTTGGATACATGAATAGCATCGATAACAGGTTCGTTTGATTTTGTCATTTTCATCATTTCTCCTTTTTAACTTCATATAACCAACAGGCAACAAAACCATCCTTTGTGGCAAAGCTTGGTGGTTCTTCAGTTCTACAAATATCCATTACCTTTGGACATCTAGGATGAAAATTACAGCCAAGAGGAGGATTACGTAGATCTGGAACATCACCACCTATATCTTTCAATTCCTTCAATGGACCAACTATGCTTGGAAATGCTTCAATCAACAGTTGGGTATATGGATGCGATGGTTCTTTGAACACTGTTCGTAGTTTACCATATTCAACCATTTTACCAGCATACATTATAGCTAAAGTCTCGCAAACTTCTGCAATCACAGAAAGATCATGAGTTATCATTATCATAGAAAGGTTGAACTTTTTCTGAAGTTCTTTTGTAGCCTTGAGAACCTGTGCTTGTACAATTACATCTAGAGCAGTAACAGGTTCATCAGCAATGACTATATCGGGATTATTAATGAGTGCCATAGCAATTAATGCTCGTTGTTTTTGACCACCTGAAAGCTGATGAGGATAATCTCTAGCTCTAGATGAATCAATACCTACAACTTCTAATATGTCAATGACTCTTTGCCACATTTCCTCTTTCGGAACCTCAGGTTCATGAATTTTCAGAACCTCCATTATTTGATCACCGATTCTATGAACGGGGTTCATTGCATTCATCGCACCTTGAAAGATCATAGCAATATGATTGCCTCTGATTCTTCGCATTTCTGCATCAGTTAAATCCAAGATATTATTAGTTCTTTCCGTGTTATCCGAACTACCCATAACCTCTTTGGCATTCTCGTAAAGTATCTCCCCTTCCAAGATCTCTCCAGGATTATCAATCATACGCATTATCGATAAACAGGTAGTAGTTTTACCACACCCACTTTCTCCTGCTAAACCTAGAACCTCTCCTTTTCCAAGTTTAAAGCTTACATCATCTACAGCCTTTACTGAACCTGAACGAGTATGGAAATAGGTTTTTAGATTATTAATTTCTAGTAACACCATCATTATCACCTTTTTCTAAGTCTTGGATTAACAATTACATCAAATGCTATTCCGATGAAAGCGAAACTGAGAGTTGTTAAGGCGATTGCAATACCCGGTGGGAAATACATCCACCATGCTCCAGTTGCTAAGGATGCTTGATTTTGTGCAACACTCAGCATCATTCCTAAACTCCAGTTCCAAGGATCTCCAAGTCCTAAATAAGCAAGAAATGCTTCATAAAGGATAGCTTGTCTCATCGATGTAATAATCATAGTCAGCATAAGCGGAAAGACGTTTGGAAGCAAATGCTTGCGAATAATGTAACCATTCTTTGCTCCAGCTGATTTAGCACTTGTAATAAATGCTCGCTGTTTAAGTGATAACGCCTGTCCACGTATCAACCTAGCTGAAACTGGCCAGAAAACTACAACATAAACTATTGCAATTATTAACCATTGTGGGATTATAAACTTTCCACCTCCTGTAAGTAAAGGAGCTATTGATGCTAATAAAAGCATTACCGGTAATGCTGGCATAACTAAGATAACATCAGTTATACGCATAATTACCGTGTCTCCCCAACCACCTATGTAAGCGCTTGTAACTCCAATAGTGGTTCCTACAATAACGGTTAAGCTTCCTGCAATAACACCTACCAACAAAGATATACGTAAGCTATCTAGGAGGATTGTAAAAACATCTTCTCCAAATCGATTAGTACCTAATAAATGTCCGTTACCTGGAGGTTGAAATATGTCGTCTGATCTTTCGTGTGATTCATAAGGAGTTATACTTGGTCCTAAAATCGCTAATATGACAAGTGAGGACAAAATTATGAGTCCTGTAATGCCCATCCAACTCCTCCTATAAACTTTCCAAGTTCTACCCCATTTAGATATTCTTCTTCGAATATTATCTCTTCTAATTGTAGCCATTTTTATTCCTCCTATTCGGTTCTAATCCTTGGGTCAACGAACCCATAAACTATCTCAGCAAATAGCAATCCAAGCAAAGTTATCCCTGCTATTATTATGAAAGCCCCTTGCACCAAGGGGTAGTCACGTCTCATTAATGCGTCATAGAGCATTCTACCCGTTCCAGGGTATGAAAAAACCGTTTCTATAAGAACTGCTCCTCCAATTAATCCTCCAATTGACATTCCAATGCTTGTAATTACTGGAAGCACTGCATTTCTGAAGGCATGTTTGTACAATACTTGGTTTTCGTTTAGACCTTTTGCTTTAGCAGTTTTGATGTAATCTTCTGTTAGAACATTAATCAGGTTTCCTCGCATAAACCAAGACCAACCTAAAACACCCGAAATTGTTAATACCATTAATGGCAAGAAAAGATGCCATAAGATATCACCAAGATACGGGAAAAAGCCCGTTTCAGATGCTCCTGGCGTTTGAGCCCCATATATTGGGAACCATATAGGCCAGTCATTATCTCTTGCGTAGAACCCAAATAATGCAATGAACAGCATCCCTACGAAAAACAAGGGTAGAGCGTTATAAACATTGTAAGTTAAAACGAAACCAGTATCTAACTTAGATCCTCTTCTCCAAGCAACAAAAGCCCCTAGAAGAATACCTATAACTGCATTTAAGACGAATGATGTTCCAAGTAAAAGTAAGGTCCATGGGAGAGAAACTCCAATAACTTCTGCAACTGGTTTTTTATGTAAAAATGAATAACCAAGATCACCTTGAAGTAAATTACCTAAGAAAATGAAGTACTGCTTCCAAAGAGGTTCATTTAGTCCCCATCTGATTAATAGTTGTTCTCTAACAGCTGGTGGAACTCGCGGATCCAGAGCAAAAACATTAGCAGGGTTACCAGGTAATATGTGATAAAGGAAGAACACTATAGTAACTGCTACAAAATACGCTATGGCCGCAAATAGTACCTTCTTTGCAATATATGATTTTAAGCCCATAATTTATTACACCACAAATGGTTAACCTCTGATTCCTAAAATACTTTTAAACATTTCGGGTAAAACTATATGTTTAGAATTATTTTTGTTAACTAAACGTTATTTGTAGTTCTAAAAGAGGAAAAAAAAGAAATTTGAGGACTAAACTTCCGTTTAATCCGTGTTAAATTTTTCACTGTTTCTTGCGTCTGTATTTAACAAGTCCAACACTTACAACTAGTGTAACTATGGCTGATAAGGCTAAGAAACCAGGTCCACCCTCAGGTGCAACTACTAGTTGGATTGCTAGCCAAGTCTCCCAGTTATCTGGTCCAGTTGTTGGTCCAAGAATCCATCCTTTGAATTCATCAGTTCTGTAGAGGGCAACTCCACCAAGAATATTAATTGGTAGATATGGTAGATCTTCAGCAATAATTTCTTGCATTTCATCTATCAATATTTTAACTTCTACTTCATCAGTTTCATATAAGATGGCGTCTGCTAAAGCTGTGACTTCCCAACGAGCGGTACTATTCCATCCAGGAATATTAACAGTGTCAGATCCCCACCAACCATTAGCGCTGAATAACCAGCGACCCCAGCTTGGGTGGAAATCACTCCAGAAACCTACCCAACCCAAGAAAGCCCAGTCATAATCCCATGTGTTAGTTGGACTACCAGTCCCACCGACAGTTTGCCAGAGAACATCCCAGATAAGAGGTACAACATTTACTTCTATACCAATATCTAACATATACTCTTGGATAAATCTGCATGTATCTACTGATACTTGTGCATCTGCACTGACGATTAGGTCGAATGATAGGTCTGTACCATTAGCATCCTCTCGGATACCATCGTCTCCGATGTTATCTAGGAAATCAAGATTATCCAGCATTGTATTAGCGGTAGCAACATTGTAGTCGTACTCTCTAATATCTGGATTATAGTAAGGTCCATAGGGTAAACTGCATGATGCAGGACTAACCATACCACGTCCATATCTTATGATATCGACTATTTCAGAACGATTAATACCAGTAAGAACAGCTTGTCTGAACTCCTTAACATTATTTGGATATCTTCGTTGATTAAGTCCGAGATATACCCAATAGTCTTGTAAGGATTCATGGATTTCGATATCTGGATCGACTTCTGCTACAGCTTCTAGTTCAGGTGGAGGATTACCCATAACTTCTATGTCACCAACACTGAGTGCATAATATTGTGTTTCAACTTCACTAATGATAGGTAAGACTTTGAAATCAATGTATGGTCCATCTAAATGGTATTCAGTATTAGCTTCAAGCCTGAAGTATTGAGCACGAGCCCATTCAACAAATTTGAAAGGTCCACTTCCAATTGGATTGACATCATTAGCAAATGTGTAAAGGTCAACTGAATCCCAAACACTTTCAGGAACTATCCAAGTTGTTGCAAGATCGAAAAGAACGTCTGCTGGTTTTGGACCCCAACCAAATGTTACTACTAATTGATCAGTTCCAACTATATCTAGACTAGTAATTTCGTCAAATAGCCAGCTTCTTCTTGGGATTGCATCGTCATTCAATAATAGATCAAAAGTGAAATACACATCATCTATTGTTACAGGTGTTCCATCGTGCCAGTACGCGTTATCTACCAAAGTAAATGTCCATTGCTCATAGGTATCATTGTGAGTCCAAGTTGAAGCCAAATTTGGTATAGGCTGTCTCTCTGTATTTAGAGTTACTAGGCTGTCATACATGTGATTTAGTACATACCACTCATATGTTGTGCCGTATGTAAACGGATTCAGAGCGTGTGCATCAGCTTCTAGAGGAGTATTTAGAGTTCCTCCATAAATTGGTTCTTGTGCAATAACCATTAAGCTTGGAGATAAAGCTATTATAAAACCGGCAACAATTGCTGCAATTGTTATCAATTTTTTATTCAAATTATTTCATTCCTTTTATTTTTTTTATTAATGTCTCTGACATTTCATCAAAGACTTATTTCAAGAATCATTTGGGACATATATAAGATTTTCGGGAAAAAAAGTTTATGTTTAGCAAAATAGTTATAAATTAAACGTAAAATTATATTAGTATAAGATATAATATATCGTGAAAATTCATGGACTTGTCAAAATTTAAAGAGAGATTCGAACATGAGTCCGTTAAAGTTATGAGGGATTTCAATGTTCCAGGTATGTCCATTCTTGTAACACAAGATGGAGAAACCATTTATGAAAGATCTTTTGGACTAAGGAAAAGAGGAGATGTTAAAGAAGCAACTGTAGATACATTATTTGGTGTTTCTTCAATTACTAAATCTGTTACAGATTTTGCTATTCTACAGCTTTATGAAGATGGTAAGTTAGATCTATCTGATCCAATTTCAAATCATTTACCTGTGGATATAGGTTTTAAAGACCAACCTATTAAAATTCATGATTTAATGTGTCATGGTTCTGGTGTTTCCTCTTTGATGACTTTCTATATGTCTCAGATGAATCAACAGCTCTACAAACCCAAGTCTCCTCTATTTCCTATGGGGAACTGGGATGATTTTTATTTCCACATAAATGATGCTAAAAGCGAAGTTCTAAGTCCCCCTGGAACAAAGTACTATTACTGGAATGCTGGTTTTACTTTGCTTGGTCAGATTGTGGAAAAAGTAAGTGGAATTCCATTTGAACAATATGTCAAAGAAAAGATTCTCCAACCTTTGAATATGACTCGTAGTACTTTTACTAAAACTGATGTCGATAAAGATGAAGATGCTTCTGAGGGATTTGCTTATGAATGGAGCGAAGACAGGATTAAAAGACATGCTAAACAGCTACTTACAGATAAGTTCATTGCTGGTTCAGGTGGTTTAATCTCCAGCGTTAAAGAGATGACCAATTATCTCCTCTGTCAATTGAATGGTGGAGAATATCAAGGAGCAAGATTACTAAGTAAGGAACTTATTCACAAAATGTGGGAACCTCATAATAAAAACATCCAAACTAGCAGTTATGAAATGTGTCCTGATTCTTCATCAGCCTATGGTTATGGTTGGAGAGTTTATGATAATTATCACGGCTATCAAGTCATTACTCACCAAGGAGTATCTGGAGTAACAGGTGGAAATGTAGCCATAATACCTGAGCTGAATATTACCTTTGCTCAACTATACAATGTTTCATGGCTTCCATCTCATCTGATGCATAATGCACTAACATTACTTTTAGGAAAAGATCCAGATGAAGTTATGCCTTTCTATAAAAGAAGAAAGCACTACAAAAAGCTGAGCGGTAGATATGATGCGTATAAGAAAACCATTTCTATAACTATAGAAAATAAAGGTGGAATGTTGTATTTAATAGATGATAATTGGCCAGACAAAGTAGTTATCCCTCTTATTCCTAAGAATAATGATCCAGAAGTTATGGACTTCTATGTTATTCTTCCCCAAGGGAACATGAATATTCCCTTTACGTTATTGTCTGATGATCATCTGATTTTTGAGTATGAGCGATACATAGTTCACAAAAAAACAATAGAACTAGAAGAAGAGAATATCTAGTTCATTTATTTTATTTTAACCTGGTATGTATTTACCAGTAAATCTTTCATAACTGCCCGGTAATTTATCTTTTTCAGTTAGATGTATCATCCAAGCATGAACTTCTCCCTCAGTCATAGCTTCTCCTGAAGATCTATCTGAGCCTGCCACTGTAACTGTACCAAAACGTGTGTTATATAGACCAAATGGGCCCACACCATTCATATATCCTGCTTCAGCTTGGATTAATGCTGCAATGTCTTTTAGATACATTGGTTCTTCTGAGTTAAGTATTAGTCTAACAAACGACCTTACCAACCATGTTACATATTCAGTTATCCTACCTCCCATCATAGACTTTGCCATAGACTGAGCCATTTTAGCAAAGGGCATGCCGGATTTATATTTACTAAAATCAAATCTATCTTGTGCAAAAGGAAGTAGAACACCTTCCAATTCTTCAATAACTTTTTCTGACATGATTAGAATATAATTTGATTAGATATTTATAGTTATTCTAATTAAAATTCTACCATAACTGCTCCAGGAGAACTAGTGAACAATTCTCTGTTAAGCCAATCTTCAGGAATTTGGGTTTCTTCTGCTTCCAGTAATTTTTGTATTGTATTATAACCTGAAAGAAGTTGTGTTAATTTTCCTACAGATATATTTAGAATTTTTTTCTCCTCTATTTCTACATTTACAATTTTTGATAAACTACATTTTCCTGCATTTATTGTTATTTCCCATGTTCCAGAATTTTCTTCTATTATTTCATCTTTCAATCTAAGATACAATTTAGAATTTATTGTAGCTGAATAAACTAATCCTTCAAAACATTTCTTTACATCAAGGATTCTTAGCATTGCTGGCCAACCTGCGAATTTGTGTTCAGTGTTATAATCAACTAAATAACTTAAAATTTCTTCTTCATAAGGTATTTCCATTGTAATTTGAGTAATATCGCTATCAAAATTCCTTAAGAACGACAACATAGTCCTCTTTGTAGAAATATCTTTGTAAGCTAAATCAAGTATATTGATATCATGTTTCCATTCTCCAGTTTTTTTATACTTGAAAGAAATGTAACCTACTGGTTCCTCCTCTCTTTCAAAGAGATATATAATGCGCTTTTGTTTAGATCCTCTGAGCTTCCAGGCGTCTTTATCACTCACAATTCTTGTATACTTATTCATGGCATTATTAGCGATTTGCTTAAGTTTCGGAAAATCTTTTTCATTTTGTGAAATTCTAATGGAAATGCTTTGATCCTTAACTATATCTTTTCTAATATTAGAGGGTTTGATTTGGTAATAGATTGATTTGTCTATACTAGCATAGCCAAAATTACTATAGAACTTATGTTCAAAAGGCCAAAGTGCGCTATAAACGTAACCATCATCTTTCATTTTTCGAAGTAATATTTTCATTAACTTTTTTACTAAACCTTTTCTTCTATAAACTGGACCAGTCATAACAAATGCTATTCCTGCACATTTAAACAACTGATTTCTTATGAATATCTCAAAGAATCTTCCATCTGTAGCAGCTTGTAATTGATTATCTTCAAATGCTCCAAGAAAATATTGCTCACTAAATTCTTTGATGTCGTTTTTCATATCTTCTACAGATTCATGAAAGCAAGTTGCAGCTAATTCAGCCGCTTGGTCATATTCATCCTTTGTGGAAATCTGTCTAAATTCCATGATCTCCATTAAGTCTATACAGTTTTAAATTTTAGTTTTTCAACTAGAATTCGGTCACTGAAAAATTTAATAATTAGCAAATTCAACATATATTTGAATTTATTTGCGGGATTTACTGTGATAAGTAGTGATTTGAGAGATGAGAGGGAGGTAGACCAACCAAAAGCAATGAAGAGAATTGCTACTTTAGATTTTTTAAGAGGTGTAGCAATATTTGTAGTTATTTTTATTCATTCCTTCCAGTATCTTTATGATTATACTTGGATCATTGAAGACCCTTCTCTTGTTCTTGAATTCCCAATACCTTTTCTTATCATTGGTGGTGTGTTAGGCTACTTCGGACTTTGGGTAGCTTTCTTTATATTAATCTCAGGCGCAGTTAATGCTTATGTTATGACACGAAAAGCTGTTTCTACAAAGAAAAAACATGTTATTTTAACCAAACAATTAGTAACAGGTATCTTTATTCTTATCATTGGTTATATTAAGGAAGCTTTCCTCTATTGGGGATATATAGGACACTCCATTAGATCTGGAGATTGGACTAATTTCTATCCTCTTTGGAGTTCATTGTTCGAAATGAAACCTCTTCAAATAATTGGTTGGACGATGATTATTAACGGATTTATACACTATTTGCTGATATTAAGAGAGGGTCATGAGAAATACATTCGAAACATGATAATTTATGGTTTGATGATTGTAGTTGTGCTAGTACTAACACCTTTTCTTCAGAGTTGGGGACAATCAATTTACTCTGAATGGGATTTGATTAATTGGAATAACTTGTCTCCATATATTGAGCATTGGGGAAGTGATGGATGGCCAAATCACCATTTGGCTACGGCAAATGCTTCTTTTCCAGTTTGGTTGTTAACTTTAATAACGGGTGAAAATCAACCACTATTTCCTTTCTTAGCTACGTCATTTGCAGGATCGATGATAGGTATTTCTCTTGCAAAAACAAACCAAAGAAAGCTCTTTCCCTTGTGGGGAGGAATCGCTGGTTTTGCATGTATCTTAACTGGTGTTTTGTTAGGTGTTTTTGGAGTTCCTTATACTTTTGTTTCAACACCACCTGCGATTCCAACGTTTCTTGTACATCTAGGGGGACAAACAATTGTTCTAATGGTTTTTCTAGGCTTGGTAGAATTTAGAGGAAGAGGGAAAATTTTTGCTAATCGAAAAATAGTGAAATTCTTTCGATTGTGGTCAATGGTTTCTTTAACAATCTTTGTCACTGATTTGTACTTCTATGTACCAAGATATTTCCTCTCATTAATCCTTAATAATTTCACAGAATACAATATCATGGAGGATGGAATATTTACAGGTGTTGAGGGACTTCCGTGGGTTCTTCTAGTATCTTTTGTAGTTATGTTATTTTACGAAATTCTTGTCTGGGGGTGGAGCAAACTAAATTTCGTTGGGACAGCTGAATGGTTGTTAGTCCAAATGCAGGGTAAGTTAACCGGACAGAAATCTCAACGATTAGATGTGAAAACTATGATGGACAAAGTTCAATGGATAAATTTTCCAAACATGCAGAAAAATGTAGATAAGTAATAATAGATATTTTATTTCAATAATCTGTTATTTCTCCCGAATAAAGTTTTTAAAGAAGTTAAGAAGAAAATTAATCATGATAACTATTGATGTTTTATGGGCTTCAGCTTTAGGTTATCTTTTAGGTTCAATCCCTATTGCTTGGATTGTGGTAAAACTGTGGTTGAAAATTGACATTCGTACTGTAGGATCTAAGAATGTTGGTGGACGCAATGTTATTAGAGCTTTCCAATCACAAGAAAAACCAAAAGGTTTGGCTTATACAGTTGGAATTATCGAGGCTATACTTGATATGTTAAAAGGATTTTTTGCTATGTGGTTAGCCATATGGATATCATACACTTTTGCTAATGGAGACCCATGGGTTATTGCTTTTGCAGGACCTGCTGCAATTCTTGGACACAACTGGTGTATCTGGTTGTGGGGTCCTGGAGGAAAAGGAGTTGCTTCAACACTTGGTTCACTAGCTTTCTTCAATCCAGTGTTTATCCCAATTTGGATACTAGCATTCTTTGTTTTTGGATCCGCTATTATGTATAGCGCGATAACCTATTTAGTTACCTTCGTAGTCATGGGAGTTGTTCTATTCTTCTGGACATGGGTTGTATCTCCAATGGAAATGTTCCTAGTGCCTGTCGATACGCCAGAACTTGGTTTGATTGCAATGATTACAATGTTTGCAATAACATTAGTTGTACTTTCTAGACAAGGAGAAAACTTCCGTAAAATCAAATCAGGTGAAGCTAAAAAGATGAAATTATGGAAAATTTTTAAAGGAAAAGCAGATGAAGCATTGAAGTAAAATCGCTTTTTCCTTTCTTACTTTCTTTTTTTCAAGAAAAATCAAATTGAGTAAAGGATATCTACTGCTTTCTCTATATTCTTTTCACTTATCGAACAGAAAGCAACTCTAACACCATTCAAACCATTCTTAGAATTTTCGAAGGGAACTGTCCCTAATCCCTTTTCTAGAAGCTTATGACTAATTTCAGAAGCTTGTTGTTTACTTTTTATCTGGAAGTAACCAAAAAATCCAGAGTTAAACCCGACAGGTTGTAAAATCGAACTTTCTTTTTCTCCTACGAATTTCTTCATATGATTATATCTTTCTTCTAGGATACTGGTGTTTCTCGTTTTCTCTTTATGAACCTGCTTATTTTTTTCAGAGTCATTTAATACATGACTCATTGCAACTTGAATGCCTTTTGGAGCACTAGAAGTATTAGTTCTAGTTGCTTTGGCCATTAATTCTCTGACCTTGTTTTTCTCTTCATCAGAGATTTCTTCTCCAAAACCTACTGTTACTAACCCCAATCTTGCACCATAAGCAAAATATCTTTTAGAGACACCATCAACCTTAATCGTAATTACGTCTTCGTTTAGTCCTATTAAATGAGGGAAAAGTGAATGTTCAATAACTGAATCTTCGTATGCGCAACCTTCATAGGCGTCATCTAGAAATATGGTGGTTGGTATAGAAATTTCCTCTATTACTTCTTGAAACTTCTTAACTTCTTCAAAAGATGGGCTTATTCCTGAAGGATTATTTGGGAAGTTTAAATATATCCCAAATTTTTTCTCCTCTTTCTCTGCTCTCTGAATTTGTGATATTAAATCGTCAAAATTGAGATTTCCTTCATTGTCAAGCAGATCATATGTAGACTCTTTTAACTGTAAATTCTTGAAGAAAACATTGTCTATATTCCCCCAACGAGAGTTAGGTGCAAGTACAGTGTCGCCTTTATCAAACAGTACTTGAGCAGAGATCATTAACCCCCCTGTTAATCCTCCACAAGCTGTAATTGGTAAAGTGGAAAAAGTTTTAGCTTCTTCCTGAAGGTAAGAAGGGTAGGTGTCGATTGTGTCTTTCTTCCAAGCTTGGACAAACTCATTTTCTCCTCGCATATTTGCATAACTGAAAATTTGATCACCTGTGAGTTTTCGTAGTTCTTCAACTAATGTTGGTAGAACCATAAGCTTACCATCCTCTTCAGTTGCACTTCCAATTGTAGCATTAATAAACCCGGACATTTCTTTCGCTTTTTTCTTCGCTCTCAGATTCCAAGCTAGAGTTCCTGCTGAAAGATCAACATTATCTTCGATGTGTTTACCACGTTTTGAGAGAAAATCTCGGAAAATCATAGGTAATACGAGGACTAAAAACAGAATTTAAACATTCACTATGTTACATTAAGTCAGTATCTCTCGCAATCACAATAGTCTCTTTCAAAATACTCTTCAAGAAGGAGTGCGTGATAACCTTCATGCCCTTTTCCTTTCTTTCTGTAACAAAAAAGTGATTTAACAGTTACTGGAGCTCCGTTTTTCCATTTGTATTTTGTGGTAAATTCCCACTCCTCATCTGTTAAATTCCTGATTTCTTCAATAAGCTCAGTAAACGTCATTTTCCATTCATCAAGAATTTCCTCAACAGTTAAGGATTTTCTT
Source organism: Candidatus Heimdallarchaeota archaeon (assembly GCA_030611665.1). GTDB lineage: Archaea > Asgardarchaeota > Heimdallarchaeia > Heimdallarchaeales > Heimdallarchaeaceae > UBA460. Next base: position 19,559 of record JAUWPI010000025.1, read on the forward strand.
TTCATAATTTGTATCTTGTTGAAATAGTCTTCAGATTCTGAAACGAACCATAGTTCTTCGTTACTTAATAATTTATCAATAGACTTCTTTAGTTCTATATTCCATCCTGAAAGATGAGCAATAACATCTTTAATTTTCCATGTTCCTAGAACTCTAAAAGTTACAAAATCTTCCGGAACAAGGTCTTTTAGGACAATTTCAAGCTCTTTTCGGTCATCTTGTAGGAATTTGATGGTTTCTTCTCTGTTCATGGATCTCAATTTTGTTTCTCATACTCTAATTTGAATTTTTAGTATTTTACAAAAAAATAAAGGTTTATTAGCATAGTATTTTTAAAACGTCTTAACGAGGAATTGCCATGGATGTAGTTATCTTCAAAGGAACTTTACAGAAATCTCAAATTACCTTTGGTCTTTTAGAAAAAAGAAATGTTTTAGGTTTCCAGAAAGAAGGAAAATATCTTGTTCCTAGAAACAAAAATAAAGAATTGATTAAGTTAACTGACAAGTTTGATTTGAGTAAAATCAAGAAAAACACAAAGGAAACTGCAAAAGCAGTAGAGTTTTATCTTGCAAATCCTGAAGTTTCAGGAACATCATTCGGTTCATTCTTGATCGAATATTATATCAAAGAATTGTCCAAAAAAGACATTCTATTAGAAGAATTGGATGAAGATGGGAAAACTTTCTTCAAACCTATTTTAGAAAATATACTAAAACCCATTTTTCTAAAGAAGGCTTCATTTTTCCCCGAATATCACAAAGAATCCAAGGTTCTCTCGAGATATGCTCATCTTGATTTGGAATTGGTTTTTACAACTATTCTTAGGAATATTGAAGACTTATTATTTAATGAAAAAGAGCCAATTGCGATATTTCCTTTACGTTACTCAACTCGAGCTGTGAAAGAAGAAGATATAGCGAAAATAGGTGAAATTACCAGCAAAAGAATAGAGATTTGGTTTGGTTGGAGAAGTATTCTTCGAAAGGCTAGCCCACTTTACAATTATATTATCTATTGGTTACATGAAATTTTAGAAAAAATGTATCCTGAAGATCAAGAAGCTGTTAAGGAAGTTGCAGAAGATACAGAGAGAGCAGAGGTTTTTAGCAACCCAGAAGTTTTAACAGCTCTTCAACAAGGAAATGATTTCGAAGCAGAAGATTTTAGTAAAGTCAGTATGAACAAACAAATTCTCTATTACTTCTCTATGCAATTTCTGTTTGAGGAGAAGGGACTAACGTTTAAGAAATATAACAAAGCTTCAAGTTTTGGTTATCATGATTTACTTATTTCGATGTCAAATATCTATACTTCCATACCACTTTTTACTTCATTCAATCCTCCATTTTCAATGATTTCTGGGGGTCTAGTGGAATGGTTAGAAAAAGGTCTATCATTTAAGGCATTACAAGGTAACAAAGAAGTTGACCCATACAACATAATGCCAAATGCACTCACTTTATATCTATCCCTAATCTTCAGTAAAACTCCTAATCCTAAGTATAGAAAATATTTATTGGCAAAATCAATTGAGAAAATTCTATCACCTAAGGTTCTTGAAGGAGGAATGAAGTGGCAAAAACAAACAAATCTTGCAATGCAAGGAAAAGATGCTTTAGCAGAAAACATTGAATCCTCCGGAGAAGAAATTAAGGAAAAACAAACTGCGATTGCTGAGATGGTTGCCAAATATGTCAAAGAGTTGAAAGTTCGTAAAGATAAACAAACTGAACTTGATGTAATTCTTGAAGAAATGGACATCATAGACAAAGAATATGAAGAAATGAAAGAAGAACGAGACAAGTTTTTGAAAATTGATGCAAAATTCAAGAAAGATATTAGCGATTTTCAGAAAGATTTCATATTAACAGTTCAACTATTTGAAAAAGATAAAAAAATATTGAATTCTCTTGGAATGCTGCTTGATTTTATTAATCAGTATATTCTTCTTGGAAATAGTAGCAGTTTACATGGCTTTTCCCTTCTTCTATGGCTCGTGAGTTTAACTAAGGGTGGAACATTATCATGGTTGCAAGATAGTATTGCAGAAGAACTCTCAGCTGAAGAAGAATGCAAAGTAATATCAAAAATATGTGTTCAGTATAATACTTCTCTTCAAGGGATGAAGATTCGTCAACTTCCTTTAATTGAAACAACTGCACCAACAGTAATCTTACAAGCTACACAGAACCTTAGTGAAATACTTGTAGCGAAAGATATTGCAGAAAAAGAGAAAAATTCAATTTATTCATTGCTATTAGCAAATTTAAGTGAAATATACGTTTAATTTCACTTTTTTCTTACTTATCTTTTTTTTCTAAGATAAGTTTAAATTTCTATTCTCTTTATGTTTTATTTAGAAACGTAAAAGGAGTAATAAAATGAAAAAATTTAGACTAAAAGCATACATGTTTCTTTTTATGTCATTTTTTGTTCTAACAGCATTCTCACCCTTTGTAACAGCTGAAAGTGAAGAGATAGCATCTTTAACAATATTAGCAGGTGGTATCAAATATAGAGACATTGCTCTAAATATCCAAGAAAACCTACAACTTATCAATATAACTGTCATTCTAGATTATGAAGCTAGTTTTGCTGACTTTATTACAAGACTTCTAGATAGAGATTTTGATCTTGCTATAGTTGGTATATCAGCAGGTCAATCAGACGATCCAGATGTTTCAGACATTTATACAGAAAACGGTTCTTTGAATATCTTTGGTATAAATACATCAATTCCGTACTGCAATGAAAGTGAGAATATGTTAGCTGATGGAATTGATATTCTTAATGTAACTGAACGGCAACAACACTATTTCGATTGGCAAAATCTGTGTATGGATAAAATTATACCAATTCTACCTCTATTTAATCATAATTATGAGAATGGAACTCTAACCCCAACCTATAGCTTTCTTGCATTCAATTTACAGAAAGAGTTCCTGGGAGGATCAAGCAATTTTCAATATCTTACAGCTCCTGGGAAAGAAGAGTATACGAGAGGTATTGCAGTTCGCAAAGCAATTTGTTACGGTATTGATCGTGAATTCATCAATGTGGATGTTTATGATTATAACTTAACTATCTCTCATAGTCCTATCAACCCATATTTAGATTTCTGGTATTATAATGAAATAATAAAATATGATTACAATCTAACATTGTCTGAAACTTGGTTAACTGCAGCAGGATATGAATTTATTCCAATCACAAACACAAATTACTCTATTTATGGTTTACTAGCAATTCCTGTTCTTCTAGCATTGTTTAAGTTCAAAAGATATTTGACAAAGAAATGGCGATTGTAGTAAGATTAAAAGATTTATTAACACCCTCTCTCCTCTCTTTTTCAATGGCAATTCACTATCTGCTGGAATTAGCAATAAGAGTGGGCGTAATATACGTAGGTATAGGCGCTGGCATTTTGCTCCAAAAATGGTCAAAAGCTGATCAAGCAGGTAGATGGATATTATTCGTGGGCATAAATTTTTTTACGCCTCTTCTTCTTATTCTAGTTTTTCTAAACATAGAAACATTTTCAGGCGTTAACTGGTGGTTAATCGCTTCTATGACTGTTATTGGATTAATTGTACCTTTGATAATTAATCGTCTTCTGATTAAGCGAGAAGAAATTTCAATAGCTAAAAAGAAAGCTTCAATGAGTGATGAAGAAGCTTCTACAATTGAAGAAATTTCTATGGCTCAGAAAGGAGCAGAACTTACATCATCTGGTTTTATGAATGCTCTATTCTTTCCATTTCCTATCATTATTGGTATTCTGCCAGATCATCTTCAAGCTGAAGGTTTATTGGCTGCTTCTCTCTATTTGTTAGCCCAGACTATTCTGAGAAACAGCTTAGGTGTTTACATGGGTATTCATTATGGTACTAATTCAAATCCCAGTTCCAGAAAATCTATTTTTAAAATCCTCCGAGGATTAATCTTTTTTCCACCAACAATTGGGATGATCGTAGGCTTAATACTCCGTTTTACAATTGGATATGTCAATATGGATACTCAACAAATCCTATTAGGACTGATAGATGAAAGCTTAATCTTACGTTTTACCACAGGTTTTGTGGAAATAAAAGCTCATCTTGCATCAGAGATATTTAGAGATTTCACAATGGTTTTAATGTTAGTTATAGTCGGTTTGAGTTTCCGTTTTCCAAAGAAAGAAGAATGGAA
>JAUWPI010000034.1 GCA_030611665.1 Candidatus Heimdallarchaeota archaeon
TCTTCAAGAGTAGGTATAATAAATCATGGAAGACTTGTTGCTCAAGGTTCTCCTGCAGAATTACGAGAGATGCGAAAAGACGAAACAATAACTATTTTCAGATTTTCAACTTGGGAAAACAACACAAAAGAATTTTTTGCAAATATGAATATTGAAATTGTTGAACAAAATCAAGATCAAAAGTATATTTCAGCTATAATCAAAGATATCGAAAAACAAACCCCAAGTATAATTAATTCATTAGCTAAGAACAACTTTCAACTAGTTGAAGTTAGGCACGAATTTCCAACATTGGAAAGAATATATCTAGAACTGGTGGAATTGGAAGGTGTTCCTCGAGATGAAAATAATATGGAGGAGAGCTAGATGGATTGGGGAAGAGTAAAAGCTTTATTGAAAAAAGATCTTCGCGAGATGTTCAAATCAAAATACATTTTATCAGCAGTTATAGGTATGCCTATTCTGTTTGCGATATTTATTCCTTTAAGTACATTATATCCTCTAGTTGCTATCGATTCAAACGAATTCGAAGGAGGAGACGAATTTCCTGATTACTTCAAAGATTTGTTCGCTCAAGTGATTCCTAATTGGGATTCTACAGGAGCACAAGGTCAAATATTAGTGATAATGGCCTACATTTTGTATATCGTAGTTCTTCTCATACCTATCATTTTACCAGCTGTTACGGCGTCTGAGACAATTATAGGAGAGAAAGAAAGAAAAACTATGGAAGCTTTGTTAGCTTCACCTCTGTCTGAAACAGAACTGGTAACAGGAAAGATCCTCTCTTCATTCATCCCCTCAGTGGCAGGAACTGCTTTTGCAGCTATTATTTACAGTTTAATTACCAATATCATGATCTATCCATATACTCATTCTCTTCTATTTCTAGATGCTTTATCATTAGTTTTTCTATTTGTAATTGCACCTTTGTTATCGATTTTATCCGTAGAACTTATGATATTGATTTCAACTAGAGTAACAAGTGTAAGAGATGCATATCAATTAGGTTCGTTAGTTGTTTTACCTTTAATGATGCTAATAATTGGAATAGTTGTAAGTTACTTTTTCATCTCAGTACTTGCATTGATAGGTGCTGTAGCAATATTGCTAATATTATGTGTAATATTTTTCAAAATTGCAACCAATGTATTTGATAGAGAAAGAGCTATAGTGAAACTTGTTTAGTTTCACTTTGTTTACCATTTTTCATAGCGTATTTTGTTTTCATCGTATCTTTCTGAAGGAGGTTTTTCCTCATCTGGATAACCTATGGCAATAAGAGAAACAGGAATAATTTCTTTTGGTAACTCAAGAAGTTCTTGCATTTTAGGGTATATCTCTTCACTTGGATAAATTCCAAGCCATACACTTCCCAGTCCCAATGAATTAGCAGCTAGAAGTATATTTTGAGTAGCAGCAGCACAATCTTGAACCCAGAAACCTTTTACAAAAGATTTTGTTGTATCTCCACAAACTACTATAGCTAAATTGGCTGTTGAGAGCATTTTACTATATTTATGAAATTCAGGAATTTTGTCCATAGTTTCTCTGTTTTTGATAATGATAAATTCCCATGTTTGTCTGTTACCAGCTGATGGAGCACTCATAGCTGCCTTCAATAATGAAGTTACCTGCTCTTCTGTTACTTCTTGATCAGTAAATTTCCGAATACTTCTCCGTGATAATATATTTTCCATGTAATCACCTATTTAGAGATTAATTTTTTGACCCTTAAATTTATTGGATAAATTGAGAACATCTTATCTTATTAATTGTTCATCTAGCAAAAAATACAAAAATGATACCGTAATTTGAAAAGTATGGAGATTGGTCTTTCAATACCAATAAAGATGTCAGCTGATGAGAAAGAGCAATATATCTATAAGGCTCAATCTATTGGAGTTAACAACATATGGATTGGAGACAATCCACCTATAAACAACGCATTTTTAGATATTGGAAGATTGATTTCGAAGACAGAAACCTTGAATTTCTGGACAGGAATTACTTCTCCATTCTATTACAGTCTTGAAGTTTTATTTTCATTAAGCGTTTGGTTTGCAAGAAACTATCCAAATAGATTTGGTCTAGGTTTGGGAATTGGTAATGTCAATGTTGTTGAAAATACAGAATTCAAGAATAAACCATTCTCTAGTTTCAAAATGGAAATTGAGAAACTTGATGATATAACTAAAATTCGAAAGAAACAAACTGGTGAAGATGATTTCCCACTACTTGCGATAGGTGGATTAGGAAATAAGATGATAAGTTTTGCAACTAAAAAAGCAGATTATCTCTTACTTAACAGTGTTTCAGAGTTTGATATCGAAAGAGCTGTAGAAATGGTAAACAGAGCATCAAATGTTAATGGAAAAAAAATAGAAGTAATACCATATGGAATGATGCAAATAACTTCAAGTAAACAAGATGTTTCGCTAACAATGTGGAATATAGCGAAAGACATTGCAAAAGGGTGTTCCACGGCTATTTTGCGTTCCCATGGTTACTCGGCAAAAAGAATTGAACAGATAAGAGGACTTAGCTGGGAAAGATACAAAAAGGTACCTCAAGGAGAGATTATTGAAATAGTTAACGATTTTGGTTTCTATGGTTCTCTAGAAGAGATCAAGGGACGTTTAAAGAAAATCGAACAACACCAAAATAATAGTTTAGTTCCACAAATTGTATTAGGTTGGATGCATAATGATGATCAATGGGATGACATCAAAGAATTAGTTAAAAATGTTCGTTGATTATTCCTTTTCTGAGAGATAATCAAATAGAAATTTCAAATTTTCCCAAACAATAAAAGGCTGAATATCTGACAGTTCTAAATCATTTTTAGATGTTTCTACCCGTAAGTACTAAAGAACTCTTCGCTCCAGTATTATATGCCATTCTAATATCTGTTTCCAACCTATCTCCCACAACTAGAACCTCACTTTTTAGAACATTTTTACCCTTTAGACTTAATTCTAGCATCACTTTGTTTGGTTTTCCAATAATTTTTTCAGGTTTCCTACCAGTCGCTTGCTTAAACATCTTCAAAAACGAGCCTACATCTGGTATCCGTCCTTCATCGATTGGACATGTGTCATCAGGATGAGTAGCGATAAAGGGGATACATTCTTCTCTTTGTAAGTATAATGCAGCTGATTCTATTTTCTTATACGTTAATGTTTTATCAAAACCTAAAACAACTGCTTGTGGATCTTTATCGCTAAAGCAAACGCCTTTTTCTTCAAACTCACTAATCATGGAAGGAGTACCAATAATATAACATTGTGTTAAATTTGCTTTGATCAAAAAATCAGCTGTTGCTTGAATTGATGTACAAAAGTTTTTCAAAGATAATTTTACATTTAATACTTCCTCTAATCTTTCCTTATTCTCAAATGTTGAATAGGAGGAATTATTGGATAAAATAACAAAATCAATTTTCATTTTTTGTAATTGTCTTATAACTTCAGTTGCATAGGGTAATGGACTGTTTCCTCGAATCAGCGTTCCATCTATATCAAAAATATAGCATCTAATTTCATCCAGTGTATTATCCAAAACTGATTCCTCTCTCTGGTTAATTAGGAGGTTCAGGAATTTGTTCTGTATCTGGAAATTCTTGAATCTCTGGTTCAACTTCAGTTTCAGGTTCTTTTTGAGTTTCTACTTCCTTTTCCTTAACTGGTTTTGCTACCTTATCTTTTGCGAAAAGGTTCTTAAAGAAGTTAACAACAGCTAGAGATGTTTTCACTATTGCTTTCCATATTTTCTTTAATACTGGCAAAATCTTTTCCCAAAGACGTTTGAACCAGCTACCTGTTCGTTCAAGAATTTCTGCTATTTTTAGTGTTTTAAATCTATCTCCTAAATCCTTAAAAAATGGAGTTTTCTCTATCTCTTCTATCTTTGTAAGAAGAACTTCTATATGTTCAGCAGTAAGATTAACGCCTAAAGGCATTTTTAATTTCTTAAGAGGACTTAATTCAAAAACTGGAAGGTTGCCTTCAAGAGCTACTAATTTGAAAGTTCCTTTCTTCTTGATTTTAAGTATTGAAATAACCTCATAAATCTCTTCACCATCAGATTGTGCTATTTCCTTAATTCCGTTGATTCTATCAATTTGTGAACCTAGTAAAACTGTCTTACTTGTAAGATTAGTTTGAATTTCATTTAATCCATTCTTATTTACTTCGAATTGTTGTTGCAAGGTCTTGAATTTTGTAGAAAATTCTTTTGATATACCTTTTCTTGGTAAATTAACTCTAAGCTGACTGATTTCTTCAAGTTTTTCTGTTGCAGTACTAACGAATTGATCACCTTTAAGAATAAGTTCACTAGATTGATTAATCTCTATTTCGTTGACAATTACATTTCCTTCTTCAATCAGTTTTTCTGCATCTTCAGACAATAATTGCATCCTACAAGTCCTAAGTATAAGATCATACTCTACCAATTCATCTTCTACATCAGCTATATTATCTCTTAGATACCCATAAAATTCTGTTACATCAAATGAACCTGAAGAAAGTTTTACATATTCATCTCTTAATGACTTTAATTTTCCAATAATTTCAGCTATTGTGTCACCATAGATTTGACTTTTTTCCAAAACTTCATCAAATGAAAGATCTTTCAGAAAAGAGAGCTTACGCTTGATTTCATCTTTTAGACGAGGAAGCATTTCTTCAATGTGCTTTTTCCTCTTTGACATCAGAATAGTATCCAACCTTTGAGAATCTCGTCCTAGACGATTTTGACCCTCTACAAGTTTACTATAAAAATTATACACAAATTCGTTAAGTAAGTAATCATTAACATATTTGTTAACCAGTTTATCCCCTTCTTTCTCAAGAGGATTAACAGAAGCCAGCTGATCGTTAACTTTGAGATATTGATTGTTTATCTCTTCAAAAGTAAATCTTGAACTATCATCATAGATTTCATCAGTTGTTTGAATGTCTAAATTGATCATTCGCAATAATTTATCAGATGCAATCTTAATCTCTTTTAACTTCTTAGGTAAAGGTCGTAGAGTTCCAGGTATCATTACACTTACAAATACTCTTGTTATTGAAAAATCTTACGTAAGTGATAGCTTCTTATTCTTCTTCTGCTTCTTCCTCAATTTCTGTAGGTGAGGGATAAAAAACAGCCTTACTTCCAGTTTTAGAAGATTGAATAGATATTAGAGGAGCTCTAAATCTCTTCCGAATATTTGTGTGAGTTATTAAGAAGATTTGTGAGAATTTCTCTTCTGCAACTAGACCTTCAATTACCTTATTTCTTCTAGCTTCATCTAAAGAGCCCAGAGGTTCATCAAGTATCAAGATATCCATTTTGGGTGGTTTATATGGAGAATTCTTTAGAGGTCGTAAACGCTTGAGTAATTCACTTATCCCTATTCTTAATCCTAAACCAATAGCAGCTTTATCCCCACCAGAGAGTAGGTTTTGACTCTTAACAAAACCTGTTTCCTCATCTTTTATACTCAAATGCAGAGTTTTTGTTCGAGTAGGTTGAAGATATAATTCAGAATATTTACCTCTAGTGAAAAGGAAAATATAACCACTTGTAGCTTGTTGTATGCTTGCAAGCATTCTATTTGATATGATATCTTCTGCAATGAACTTTTCTACATAATTTTGTGTTTCTTGCAGTAATGAGAGTTCGTAATCTAACCTTTCGATCTCTTTCTCCTTCTTTTTATTTTCTTCAATTTGTTTTTCTAGAGTATCAATATGACCATGTTTTTCCTTAACAAAATTCAACTGATGTTTCTTTTCTTGTTCTTTTGTGTTCAAATCTCGTTTTAAATCTTGAACATGGTCAAATAACTCTTCAAAACTTGATAGGTTATATTTGGTAGGAAGCTCCTCCAAACTTGTGACTTTGAAAGCTACTAAGGTATCTTGCATCTCCTTGGTAATCTTCCCCTTCATATTCTGCATTTCAGTTAATTCAGACAAATCGTCAGAAAGATTCTCTAGTTCTTTTTTATCTCTAAATTTGGATTGGTACTTATTCATAAGTTGTTTAATTTCGGATTCAAGTTTTGAGCGATTTTTAGCTTTATTCTCGATTCCTTTTGTTAAATTAGGGATGTTTCTTCTAGATTGTTCTAGCAATTCTTCTAGCTTGGTTTCATCTATCTCTCTTTCACAAACCTCACATAGAGCTTTTTCACCTTTTTCAATAGAGATCCCCTCTAAGCTCTTCTTTCGCTTTGTAAATATTTCAAAATCCCTCTCTAAACCTGTTTTTTCTTTGATAATCTTTTCAATTGCTTTGCGTATTTCTTCCTGTTTTTTCTGCAATTCAGACATATCTTTGTCAAAATCTTTTGTCTTTGATACAAGTTCATTTTCTGAGAAAGGATAACTAAGATTGTTCTTCCCTGCTAAATCTTGCAGCTTCTGGGTTTTTCGGTCGATATTTATATTCTGAGTATCAATTCTTTGAGTTAATCCGTTCAAATCCTGTAAATCTTTTACCGCTGGGAATTGACTAGAAGAAATTATAACAGTATTAATCTCCCCTTCTAATTTCTTTATCTCCTTCTTAGTTTCCACTATTCTATCCTTGGTTTCCGTTATTTCAGAAGTGATGTTTTCTGATGTTCTATCAATGTCATTTTTCTCTTTTTCTTTATCGAGTAACGCTTTCTTTCCTTTGACAATTTCAATTGCTTTATCTCTATAATCTTCTAATTGGAACAGCTCATAAATTATATCGCGTAACTCAGCACCTTTAGCTTCAGCAAGAGCTTGTACCGAACCTTGCCTAACAATGATAGTATTCAGAGCTTTATCTCTATTAATATTAAATAAACTGTTTATTTTAGTTTCAACGTCAGGCACACCTTCACTAATTTTTTTGATTATCTTGGATTTACCTTCTAATGCAGCTTTCTTCTCTATTTCCATTAGATAAGCTTGTACTGAAGTTTTTCTACTATGTTTTCTCTGGATAAGATAGTACTTATTATCAATCTCAAAGGCTACTAAAACTTCTGTCTCTGACTTCCCTCTCTTAATCAAATCTTCTTTTGTTCCAAGTTCTTTAGTTGAAGTTGGATCGTAGAAGAAAGCATAAAATATCGCATCAAGTAAACTTGATTTTCCAACAGAATTACCTCCTTCAACAAAAAACAAACCTTTAGGAAATGATCCTTCAGTTGGAAGTTGAATCTCATTAAAACATTTGAAATTCTTAGCAGAAATCCATAATATTTTCAAGTTTATTCCTCCTTTCCTTCTGCTTTCAATTGCGGGGGAGAGTTGAAAACTTCATCAACGATTCCTGCACCCAACTCAATCATCTGTTTAGCATGTTTCTCATCTGGAATCCCAAGAGAACGGATGTATTTTTCGAAATCTTTCACTGGATCGTCTATGAGATATTCATAGATTTTTACGCCTTTTTGTTGACTTATAGGCGCTCTTTTCACTAATTCTCCATCATCCCATCTGAATTCTAGAACGTTATAAGTATCAGCAAACACCTCTTTCTGAATATCAACAAGAATGTCTTCCATTGCCCACCAATTAGAAAGAATGCTAGTTCCTTCAAGTTTTACTTTAACTCTTGAAGCAGTTTCTCCTACAAATTTCTTTTTTAGTTCAACTAGTTTTTCTCTTATTGTCTTTTCAAAAGCTTTCGGTGTTGTATCTGATTTTAAGCTAATTTGAAATTGTATCATTTTTCTTTTTGATTCTATAGATTTAGTTAGAATAACAGGATCTTTGCCTTTAGCTATTTGTACTTCTAAAACACTTTTTTCTTGGTTTCTTTCTGCAAAAGTGTATTTTTCTGTACTCCCTGCTTGCCAAGCATTTTTCTTTACTTTTCTTTGTTTATGATCATGACCCAAAGCAACGTAATCATAAGGATACTGAAGAATTAATTCATGCAGGTCCATACCCCTTTGCATTCCATGAACTACTGCAACAGATAATTTGTCAGAATCAGGCTGCTGGTTGTTTCTAACCCAATCTTCATAAGCTTGAGCCAAGTGAGGAAGACGACCAAATTTGAAATATGGGAACAAGTAAAAATTGATGTCTTTGAATTCAATAACTAAAGGTTTCTTATCAACCATGGCTTTCTTTAACTGATAATTTGTGAAGATAAATACACTTTTTGGGAAAGCTGCTTGAATAAACTCAATTGTACTATAATTACGTGTAAGATAAGAACCATGATTTCCATCAATAATAATTACTGGAATTTTATTATCCGTTCTTTCAAAGAATTCCTTAAGTTCTCTTACAACAAAAGTTCTAGAGTACTCTGTAGGTCCCGATAAATTTCTTCCTACAGGTATATCGAAAAGATCTCCAGAATGGACGACATAATCACATTTGATACTTTCAGCAATTTCTAGAGCTTTCTGGAAGCCAATGCAATAATCCTCTTCTATCCACGAAACCCTATTCTGAATTTTCCATGAATCTTTTACATCACGAAATCTTCTATGAGATACATGAGTATCCGAAAAATGTAAGATTTTTACCATTTTTTCACCATTTAAAGTATAGGAACTTCAGCTGTTTCTCTTTTAGTTCTCTCTACTTTTAATACTTTGCTAGGGTCTTTGAAGAATGGAAGCTGACTTTCAATATAAAGTGGAACATTACTCACCTTCACTGGCAAAGGTATATTCTTTAGAGAGTTAGTAAGAATTGCTTCACCTCTACTTAGTACTTTGAATTCATTTTCATATCCTGTTATGTTGTTACTCGCATTAACAATTGCTTGACGGATCTCTATCTCATTACCCAACATCATGTTAAGTTCAGTATTTGTGTTTGCTAGAATGAGAGATTCCATTGAAGATATGTTCTGAGTTATGAGAAGCAAACCAATTCCAAATTTCCTACCTTGCCGAGATATATCTATGAATATGTTTCCTTCTTTTGACATCTGTGAACCTAAAATGCTTGGAGCTTCTTCAACAGTAATCATGACAGTAGGGAGATCCTTGATATTCTTCAATTTATAATCTGAACCATCTTTACCTAATGTATAAAGATCCTTTATTGAATAAGCAGAATTAGCTGATTCACCTAAAAGTTCGGAAGCAATTTCATGTGGTAATCTTGATTTCAACTGTTCTTTGAATTGTGTCCATTTTGTAGAAGACATAAGAGCTTGTCTCAAAGAGAACAAAGTTCTAGCAACCATTGTAATAACAACAAATTGTTCTGTTGAGGACAATAGTGCAGTGTTAAAATTATAGAAATGACCAGATTCAAGGTTGTAAACAATCTCTGCTAAGTCACTCACTTTATCATCTTTAAAGATCTGTGAATTGATAATGGGATATAATCGTCTTTTAACTGCACTAACAGTTCCCTTTGCAAAACCTCTAGTATCACCTTCATCTGCAGTTTCGATTTTAGTAATCCAATTTTGATCGGATGCTCTAATTATATTCATATATCCTGACATCTGATCAGAAACATACATCACTGAAGTGACATCACTCACTGTAAGGTCAGCTCTTCTGAATCTTATTGGTTTGCTAAACCGTTGCATTTCAAGATTAACTGACTCTAAATCTCTTGTCAGATAAAATTTATCACCAAAAATAGCATTATATTGCTCATTACCACCTTTACGGACAGCATTAGCTATATCCATGATACCCTTTTTCTTATCTTCGAATTGTAAACCATTCATATATTCATCATGAACATCTACCATGAACACAGAAACATTTTTGTTGAGATCTTTTTTTAGAACCCAGTTTTTCAGATTATTTCTGAGAGCAGATGTGATGAAAGTTAACATGAAAAAAGATTTTCCAGCTCCTGTCGTTCCTGCGACTTGGACATGCATTGGTAGAGAATCTATATCTATGCAAATCGGAATATCAAGAGTTGAGGTCCCGATTAATAGTTGACCAATTTCGATATCAGTACCTAGTTCTCCTTCAAGTAAACTAGATAAAGCTTCTGGGCTTTCTGAACCTCTGTAAACTTCTGAAAAGTGAGGAGGAAGAGTTCTGGGTTTCTTAAATATCCATTTCTTTTTGTCAACATCATACTCACTATAGCCCATTAATAAACCATGAACTTTTACAAGTTTCTCAGATTCAACTCGAGCTATGTAAGCTTCCCTATTTCTCAAGAAATTTGCAGCTATTGAGCCCAAATCTTGGATGTTTCTTAACATGTTCTCATAATTCATAACTCTGAACAAGAACATTTTATCAATTGATTGAGGTTTGATAATTAATATTTCACCAATTTGAAAGCGTATATCTGAACATACAATTCTGAGTGTTGATATATCACCTTCAGATAGAATTCCTATTGGTTCCGCTAAGTCTAATTTCATCTTTATACCTTCCTACCTTAATCCTAATCTCTTTCTTGGATGTATGAACATTTTTGGATTTTCTCCATTCTCTGCAAAGTAATCAATGAGTTGATCAGCTACAACATCACGTTCAGAGAATTTGACGATTGTTGTGTGATGGGCAAAGGCTAAATCAAAGAAATAACCGTAATATCTAACGTCTCTTGCTAACCAATCTATTTCTTTAAACATTTGTATTTCGTTTTTCTTTTCCTTTTTCTTATCCTTATCGAATATTTTCTCTTTCCACCATTTCTCATCTAAATCTATACGTAAAATTGGTACCTCTGAAGAAAAGTGGAACAGATAAGTTACTCCATAAGATGGGGGAATATGAGGTCTATCTTTTAAAATATTAAGAGCAAACTTATCTCGTGCAGGAGATGGAACTCGGAAATACCATTTCTTCTCGCTTCCCAATTTCTTTTCCAAATCATCAGCTAAACGGTATATGAAAGGAAATGTTGTAGTTTTGCTTACTGCAATAACGCAAGTATCTTTGTCTAATGCTTTCTCATTAATATCTTTGAGAAGATAGTTGGAAGCTAAACGAGGTTGATTTTGACCTGGAGATAGAAGCATATTCATCGACCCATCTAGAAATAGATACTTGAAATGAACATCTGATTTAATCAAAGAATGTGCTAAAGAATACTCAAGTACTTCTCTAAATTGTTCAAACCAACCTCTAGGAGAGTTTGGCCTAGGAGATACCATCCAAGTAGAGTAATCGTGAAATGCTCCTTTGTACAATTTGAACTTAAGTTGAATAGCTACCATTCTTATTGTGGCTTCTGAATTCATTTTTGGAACAGCCTGATTTGGATTTTGTTTTATGAATTCATCGGTCACGATATTTTTTATGATCCGGAAAACAATGTCCTTAAGTTTTTCTTCATAATTATATTCGATAAAACTTTCAAATTCCTTCCAAACTTCAGTTTCTTTATCTTCACGTAACAAAATAAGACGAAGAATACCTTCAGGATGGGAACAAATCGGAGGAGTAATATCAATTTGTTTTGTGGTTCCCTGTTTGAAACTTGTTTTATCAGAAGCAAAAGCTGCAGTTAGAAGATGGATACCTATATCATTAAGGGAAATTAAACCATCTGCACCAGAACCATCTACTGCTGCAACATTAAAATCCTCTTGTTCACAAACAGATTCATATGGATCAAATATGACTAGTTTCTTCAGAAGAAACTCTAAATCAGCTTGATAAGCTTTATCATCTTCTAATTCAATCGCCTTAAATTTTTTATATATTTTAGCGAATTCATTTCCTAGTGTTTTATCAAAAAAAACTTGCATTAATAGACTCCTCCTATCAAGGAAGATTGTTCTATATTAAAATATTTTTGGGGAGCAGTTTAAAAGTATTAAAAGTGATTCTTCATTTTTATTTTGTTATTAATCAGAGCATAACATTTAAAATAAGTTCTTAAGTAGCGTTGTTAGCAAATAAAAAGTCAGGGAATTATAAATTGAGAATAGTTGATAATCTTAGACAATATATGTCTATGGTTGAGGGAGAAAATATCTTACGTAGATATTTTGTTATGAATGGATTTGATGGAGTTTTAACCGCTTTCGGAATTATTCTTGGTTCTTGGATTGCAGGTGCAACTGATCCAACTATTCTAATTATCGCAGGAATGAGCGCAAGTTTTGCTATGGGAATTTCAGGTTTCTGGATTGCTTATCTAACAGAAAGAGCTGAAAGAACAAAAGTACAAAAAGAACTTGAAAGTGCAATGGTAACAGATCTTAACAACACTAAGATATCAAGAGCTAATTTGTGGGTCTCACTAATTATCGCATTTGTAGATGGTGCTTCACCTCTTCTATTTTCACTAATTGCAATAGTACCTTTCCTATTTGTTTTAGGTGGTGGAAATATGTTAATAGCTTATATAGTTTCCACTTGTCTAGTAGTAGTTGAAGTTACAATTTTGGGTTTATTTCTAGGAGCTGTATCTGGAAAGAACAAAATACTTTATGCATTAAAAATCCTACCAGCAGCAGCTATACTTGCAGGATTTACCTTCTTACTAGAAGTTGTTGTAGTAGGACATTGAAGAGAAAATCCAATCTTTTTTACATATTTTGACACAAAACTAAAGAATGGTAATTATCTACAGTTTTCTAATGCCTAAAAAGAAAGAGAAAAACTATGATGTAATCATAGTAGGTGCAGGAATTGCTGGTTGTGTTTTAGGTTTTCATCTAGCTAATGCAAGAATTAAAGTAAAAGTTATAGAAAAAAAATCAAGAGATACCCTAGCTGAAGACTGGTCTGATTCAATAGAAAAGAAAGCTTTTGCATTCGCTGGAATTCAAGCTCCGAAAGGAGATGAAATAAGAGATGAACGCGATCATCTTGCTATTCTTACTCCTGATTTGCAAACTATTATTCACTTAAGCTATTACGATTACTGGATTGTAGATAGAAAACTCTTTCATCAAAGATTATTATCCAATGCTGAAAAAGCAGGTTGTGAGTTTGTATTTGAGACAGAGATTGTTGAACCTATTGGGAAGGGAATGTGGGTTGTTGGAGTGAAAACAAAAGAGGGTATTATTCACAATGCAAGAATGATTGTAGATTGTTCAGGTAGGGAACGTATTTTAGGTATGAATATAGAAATCTTAGATTTGAATCTTAAACTTAACAAATCAGACATTATTGATGCTTATAGAGAGATACACAAAATCTATTCAAAAGAGCTCAATTGGGGAGAACATGAGATTAAGCAGGACACATTATATTACAGATATGGATATCATGGAGGTTACAATTGGTTAAACTTCCTGAAAGAAGATGAGATAGATATCGGAGCTGGTGTTGGTAAATCTGTAACAAATAAATCACCAAAGGGTATGGTAAGCGATTTTGTAAATTCAAATGCAATAATTGACAATGAGAAGCTTAGAGGTGGGGGAGATAGGATAATCATCAGAAGACCAATCACTTTAACTTGGTATGGATTTATGCTTGTAGGACAAGCTGCTTGTCAAACAATATCAACCAATGGTTGTGGTATAGGGTCAGCGATGATTGCATCAAAGATTGCAGCAGAAGTGATAGTAACAGCTGTTAAAAGAAAAGAAGTTTCAATAGATAGTTTGTGGGAGTATCAAGTTCGATTTACAGAAGAGAGAGGAAGGGATCTTGCAGCAAATGATATACTAAGGTTGGGATTACAGAAACTGAGTGAAGATGATACGTCATTTCTTATGAGAAAAAAAATAGTTACTAAAATAGATTTAGAAAACATGATTCATGCTAAATTCAGAAAAATAACTTTGCTTAGAACTATATTTACAGCTTTTAAAGGAATAAAGAGAATTAAACTAATGCTCTATGTCAGAAAAATAACTTCACAAGCCAACAAAATTTTCAAGCACTATAAGAGATTACCAAAAGAGTATAACACTAGACAATATCATGAATGGTTGCTAAAGGCTATGCAGCTATTCAAAGAAATTGAAGACATAGAGCCCAATTTTGTAGGTAATATTTAAAAAAAGTGTTATTTTACTTTATATATGGATAATGAATCGGAAAGTTTACGGTTCATACTCGAAAAAATACTCGATGTAGAGGATAGTAGTAGAATAACAGTCTTTCAAATAAATGCTATTGAAAAACCTGACTGGAAAACTCAAGACATTGATGACGAGATAAAGTTTCAATCCAAAAATCACAAAATGGAAGGGAGTGAGATAAATACAACAAATTTTAGGAAGTTATATAGCGGTATATCCAGAAGAAGATTACCTGTTCTTCCTTTGAAGAGTAAAGAAGATGAAGTTACGGGAGCTTTTCTGTTCAAATTAATCTCAAAAATTTGGAAATTATCTATAAGAGAGAAAGTAGAAGATATCAAGTTAATACCTTATGAAGATGATCCAGATAGAGCAAGATATCTCCAATTTTCTTTTCCAAGTGGTATTTTCATAATAAGAAGTATACATCAACTCTTCCCAACTGATGATTATTATGAAGTCAACATGGAATATTCGAAAAAATATGCCTTAGCGTATGCTAAGTTCAAAGAACTTGAACCGTTCATTGTTGATAGAATTATCGATTTGCTCTCTACTGACGAGATTGCTCCATCTTTTGAAGCATGGGAGAATGATTCCCAAAGATACGACCTACCGAATGTTGATACTGCTAACATAACTTTGTCCAAAAAACTAGCAGATGGTCTTCCTGCGGAAGAATTGGACATTCTAGTTGACCAAATCAGAGAGACTATGACAGAAAGTGACTGGGAGAGTCAAACAGATAAACAAACTATTGAGAGATATTCAATCTTTTTGAAATATGTAAAAAAGATAAGAAAAGTGAAGAAAAAAGAACCTCCTCAAGATTATTCGTTTATTTTAGATGAGGAATAACAAACATTCTTGTCGCCCCGTGCATTACATAATAAATTTACAAATAATAAGCGATTATTAAAAAGAACTTTACCTCAGAGCGCGGTACAATTGTTTTAGTATGTAATCCAATGGACAACATGAGACATATTTATATTGTGAACAGTTAATTGTCTAGCTTAAGACTTCAGAAATTAAACTCTGAAATCTTACTTAAAGAAGGCGAAAAATATGAAGAATAAGAAAATAGCAATAATCAGCTTGTTAGTTCTTGCGGGATTTGTTGCTTCTGGTAGTTTAACAACACAAGCGAAAACAACCACACTTAATTTCTCTGTTATGGAATATCTAGTTTCCACAACAGGTCCAGCTGTTCAATGGATAGATGAAGATATGGTTCTTCACCAAAAGGACAATTCATGGATATTCTCAATAGATAATGAGGACATGATGACAGGTTTAGTTTATGCAACCGCAGAAGTGTTTAGAATTGATCTAATCACAAAATTAGGTGATGGGAAAGGAACAAATAACTTTGTTGGAGTATGGAATCAACAAGGAGTCTTTGAAGGACTAAATCTAGAATGGTATGGTGTAACTGTATTAGGGTTTGATCATGGGATCACTTCAGGTAAATTTACATCTCATGGAACGCTTGGAGAGTATAGGATATTTGTTAAAGGTGAATTTGCAAGTATTTATCTTGGTGGTCCTTCATTGATGACTGGGTTCATAAGAGTATATCTCTGAAAAATTCTAAAATCTAACAAGCTTCGTTTTCTTTTTTTTTCACATTTAATTGCTAAATTTCTTACCTAATTCATAAACATCGGAAAGAAGTGACTTATTTTTAGCTGCATCACCAATCTTGTATGCAGAACCGTTAACTACTGACGAGTGAAAACTTATCCAATCTTGCCAGAAGAGTTGTACCGTGAGTACAACACACTTTACAGGGGTGAGAGGAAGCACTTGTACGTTCGATGGGTTTTTCTCCGGGTTTATATAGGAAAGTGCGGATAAGTAGGTAGTGCTAGATGTATACTCACCGATAGCTTGGTTCACAAATGCTCGATCACCTGTCCCTCAGCTAGTAGTGTTAGAACCAAGGAGCACTAAGTGCAAATATTTGATGCAGCTGGAGCACTTGCACACTCCGCTTCTTCCTACCCTCAGTCATGGATTTCATGATTCTCCCCCTCAACGCACGTGAGGGGACCCACTTAAACGACGGTTAGACAGCCTCTGGCAAGTTTGACCAAGTTTCATAACGTGCGTGAACCGTTCCAATAATTTCACTATTCATGTATTTAATCATATCATTAAGTGAACCAATAGCATTGTTGACACCAGAACTATCGGGATTAGTATCTCCGTATACCAAAATATTAGCGAATTTCTTCTTTGTGAATGCATAGCCTTTGTCTCCATGGAGAGCATAAAGTCTATCTATAAATAATTTCAATTGAGCAGAGACATTAAACCAGAATATTGGTGTTGCTAGAACTATTCTTTCTGCGTCAAGCAATTTAGGATATATATCATTCATATCATCCTTTTGTACACATGAGAGAGCGTTATTGTTGACACACCAATTACAAAACTGGCATGGATTAATGTTCAGTTGATTTAAGTTAATAACTTCAAATTCGGTGCCTGCTTCCCGTAAAGCTCTTGTGAACTCTGCAACTAAAGTGACAGTGTTTCCCTTTTTTCTAGGACTACCATTGAAAATCAATACTTTGACATAATATATTCAAAGTATCTATATTTATAAAATTTGTTTGTTAAATCTGAAAAGTATAGTCTTAAATACCTAAATAACCATATTTCCCTTGATTTCAAGGTGAATCTTAATGAACAAAACATTAATTGCATTTGGAACTCGTTTTGGTGCAACAGCTAAATCTTCTGAAGTGATAGCTAAAGTACTGAGAGAAAAATTTAATCACGAAGTTGATGTAGTAAAACTTTCGAGCGAAACAGAAAATGTAGACGTATCAAAATTTGACAATGTAATTGTTGGTACAAGTATAGCTATGTTCAGCTGGACTAAAAGAGCAAAGAAATTTCTGAAGAGAGATTTCAAAGATAAGAAGTTATTTGTTTTTATTTCTTCAGCTGGTTTAACTTATCCTGCATTAGAAAAAGGTGAGATGAAGAAATATGAGAAATGGAAAGGCCGTTTTCTTGATAGAGTTGTGAAGAAAAACGCTAATGTCAATCCTACTTCAACTGCTGTTTTTGGAGGATGGGTCGAGAACAGAGGCAAACCAGGAACATATGATACTTACAATTGGAAAGAAGAAGATGCGGTTAAGTGGGCGGAAGAGATAGGAAAACTAACTAACTGACATACATTCTTTCTTTTCAGTATATTGCAAACATGAATCCAACAACCTCCCTTATTAGATAAGAGTGATAATCGTAAGCTTTTGTTTCTCGTTGTAGTACATGCGTAGTTTAAAGCTGTTGATGACTTTCTAATTACCGCCTTAAAGATATTTTGTATTCTTTGAATTAGAAAAATAAATTAAGAAGAAATTGTCTCAACATCTATTTTAATAGTGAATTTCACAATTTACTGACCAACTGGGTTGGTTTCCGTTAAATACGCTGCAAAACGTTTATAATACTCTTAGAGAATAGCTTTACTTGATAAAATGATAAACGAAATAATACGAATAAATGTGTCAAGTATGACACATACTATGGAAGAAATTCCAGAGAAATATAAGTATTTAGGAGGTAGAGGTTTAACAAGTGCTATAGTAGCTGATGAAGTTGATCCCAAAACCGATCCACTAGGTCCAGGGAACAAGATTGTTTTTGCACCAGGAATATTAAGTGGAACATCTGCACCAACCTCTGGTAGACTATCTGTTGGGGCAAAAAGCCCAATGACAGGAGGTATAAAGGAAGCCAATGCAGGAGGATTAACTGCAACAAGATTAGCTAAATTAGGAATCAAAGCATTGATAATTGAAGGAGAACCAAACCATGAGGATTGGTATCACCTCTATGTATCAAAAGATAAAATAGAATTCATTAAAGCTAATGAACATGCCAATATGGGACTTTATGAGCTCATAGGAAAACTATGGGAAAAGTATCCTAAATCAGGTCTTGTTGGAGCTGGAATTGCTGGGCAAAGACTACTAAAAAATGCAGGAATTTTTGGTAATAATCCTGAGAACACAGACCCAGGAAGATATGCAGGTCGTGGTGGTTTAGGAGCTGTGCTTGGATCTAAGAGAATTATTGCAATAATTACAGATGACGATGGTGGGCAAAGACCAATGCCTAAGAATGAAGAACTATTCAACACAGGCCGTACAAAAATGGTTAATGCTCTAAAAGAACATGCTATTACAGGTGGGAAAGCTGGAACTGATGAAGGAGCTCTCAAGAATTATGGTACAAACGTACTTCAAAACATCATTAATGAAGCAGGAGCTTTACCAACAAAGAATTTTAGATCTGGATACTTTGAAGGCGCTAAAAACATCTCAGGAGAAGCTGTTCATGAACTTGTCGACGAAATGAAAGAAAAATTCGGCGATAAATCTGAAGGAGAATATGGACATGCTTGCCATCCAGGATGTATAATTCGATGTAGCAATACCGTACCTGATAAAAACGGAAAGTTGATTGTTTCTCCATTAGAATATGAATCAGCTTGGGCTTTAGGAACAAACTGTACTATCGATAATTTAGAAGATGTCGCCATGCTAAATCGTATATGCAACGATATAGGAATTGACACCATTGACGCTGGAAACGCTCTTGCAGTTGCCATGGAAGCAGGGAAAATTCCTTGGGGAGATGGAAAAGCTGCTATTGAATTCATGAAGAAAGGTTATGACCCTAATGATGAAGATGGAGCAACTTTCATGCATGGCGCTGCAGTTGCAGCAAAGACATGGGGTATAGATCGTGTCGCAGTTGTTAAAGGTCAAGCCTTCCCAGCATATGATCCAAGACCTATAAGAGGAATAGGAGTTACTTATGCTACAACTACAATGGGAGCAGATCATACTGCAGGATATACTATTGCGCCAGAAATTCTCGGTAGCGCTGGTGGTGCAGATCCTCGAGAACTGAATAAAGCTGATTTAAGCAGAGCATTCCAATCTACAACAGCATATATTGACCAAGCAGGTTACTGTCTTTTCATCGCTTTTGCAATTCTAGACATAGCTACTGGTATGGAAGGATTGGAAGAAACTGTTGCTGGTTTTCTAGGAAAAGAGAAATACGATATAACTGCAGTTGGGAATAAAATCCTCAAGACTGAAAGAGAATTCAATAAAAAAGCAGGATTTACAAAAGAAGACGACAGGTTACCAAAATTCTTTAGCGAAGAAAAATTACCTCCTCATGATGTTACTTTTGATGTTACTGATGAGGAATTAGATGCTGTCTTTGAAAAAATGTAAAGAAGACTTAAAGAACTAGATATTTCAAAACCTCTTCCTTTATCTTTTTTTTAGAAACTCGAGAGAGTATTTAATAGAAATAAAGATTTAAATCATGCAAAAGAATAGTTACAAGCGGAAACTCTCAAAATGTCTATCATCAAGATTCATCTTTTTGGAAAATTAAGAAGATTAGCAGAAAATAGTGGAAGTACAGATGATTCTATAATCGAGCTTAATTGGAATGAAAATGAAACTCTTGCCAATCTAGTTAATAAAAGATTAAATTTAAGCTTTGATGAGATAGGAGAAATTTTCATTAATCATAATCCTATTACCAAGTTCAATGTAGTTATTCCAAATGAAGCAAGAGTTGCACTCTTTGCTAAAGGAATGTATCTGTTATGTGGAGGACAACACATGAAAGGTCATGGGTTTATAGAAAAGAGGGATAAAGAAGTAAATTATTGGTAATAAACTACTATAGAAAAAAATCAAGATAAGGGGTCTGTACTTGAATATTCGTTTGAAATTTTATGCATCGTTAAGAAAACATCTTCCAGGAACAGAAATAGGAGAAGAAGTGGTGATAGAGATTATACAAGGTTCAACAATTAAAGATGTAATAAATAGTTTCTCAATAACAGAAGACTTAGCAAAAATAATATTCATTAATGGTATTCATAAGAATCTAGATTATATACTTGAAGAGAATGATCTTCTAGTTATATTTCCTCCCATTGGGGGAGGATAAGGATCAACCTCCGAAACCTAAGATAGTTTTTACAAAAATTCTATTTTCATTATTTTGCAAAGCGAAAAACAACAAGGCATCTTCTCATTACAGAGACGTTATTGTATCCTCTAACCTTTATTTCCAGTAGAGTAGGGTTTACTTCGAGTGGAAAAGAAAAATAAAGAAAGTTAGGAAATAGTTTGTTCTTGCCATTCTAGACTTTGATGTACGAAATATTGATTATATAATGAAGCATATTTTCCTTTTTGAGATAAAAGTTCTTCATGCGTTCCTTCTTCTACAATCTTACCATTTTCCATTACAATTATGCGATCTACATTTACAATAGTACTCAATCGATGTGCAATAATGATTGCAGTTCGGTCTTCAAGTATTTTTTCTAATGCTTCTTGAATCATTGCTTCTGTATAAGCATCTACACTCGATGTAGCTTCATCTAAAATGAGGACATTGGGTTCTAAGAGAATTGCACGTGCAAAACTAATAAGCTGCCTTTGACCCACAGAAAGATCACTTCCTCGATCACCAATTATTGTTTCCAATCCATTAGGTAGCCTGTGTATGAATTCACTAGCTTGTACAATATCTAAGACACGCCAGATATTTTCATCGCTAACATCTCCTCTACCATATAGAATATTTTCTTTAATGGTACCAGGGAACAGATAAACATTTTGTTCTACTTTACCAAGTTGCTTTCTGTAGGATTCTAAGGTATAATTACGAATGCTTTGACCATCGATTAAGATGTCACCACTTTGAAATTCATAGTAGCGAGAGAGTAAAGAAACCAGAGAGGTTTTACCCGCCCCCGTGTGGCCTACTATAGCGAGTTTCTCTCCTTTATTAATTGTTAAATTCAAATCTTCAAAAATGACATTATCTTGATCGTACCAAAAGTTTACATGCTCAAATTGAATTTTTCCTTTAATCTCATCAATAGGTTGAGCATCGGGTTTCTGTTGAACTTTGGGTTCACTATCAACTATGCTCAAACAACGTTCAAAAGCAGCCATACCAGCACTTAATTCTGGGAAGAATCTTGCTAGTTGCATAACAGGACTGAAGAAGCTTTCAAGATACAATACAAAAATTACCAGAGTTCCTGCTGTTATCCCCATATTTAATCCAAAATACAATACTAGGCATAGGATGATAGAAGCTACTGTATTAAGCAAAGGTCTCCAAAAATGAGTTGTAGCTGTCAAGCGCATCCATGAGCGGAAATAATTCTCATTGATATCTTCAAATTGACTTGCAATGTTATGTTCTTGGCCAAAACTTTTGGAAACCTGAATGCCTTCAATAGCTTCAACCATAGCAGAATTTACACTACCAATAGCCTCACGATAAGACTTACTAACTCGTTTAGCAAGGTTACGAAGAGTAAACATCAATAAGAACAAGACAGGTATTGCTGCAAATGTAATTAAAGCAAGAATGTAATTGAAATAGAAGAGAATTCCAAGCGTACCAAGGCTAATAACTAAACTTCCAACAGTATTGCTGATGAGTATAGCTGTATTACTGAAATCTAATGTATCGTTTACGACAATGCTGTTAAGTTTACCACTCATATGTTCATCAAAGAAAGTCATATCTTGCTCTTGGAGTTTAGAAAATAATCCAAGACGCAAATTTTCTAAGAAGTAA
>JAUWPI010000053.1 GCA_030611665.1 Candidatus Heimdallarchaeota archaeon
TATTGCTATAGCCTTTGCAGTTTTTGACATTATGATCATCTCCAATATATGGAAAATATTCGTTATCGCAATAATTGGGACTATAGCTGAAGCATTAACTTATGTTGGGTTAGATAATGCAACAGTTCCATTATCGGTAGCTGTTTCATTATATCTTTTTATGTTAATTTGATACTCTTCTCAGCTGAAAGAAGATAAGTTCCTTTTGTTAATCTCTTCCAATTAACAGAGAAACCTATTTCTTGACATTGATCTGTTAATTCTTGGGGAGAGAAAAATACACTTCCAAATCGCAATATTTTTTCGAAAACAAATAAAAAGATATTTCCAAAATACTTTCTATCATAGTCTCGTATAATTAAGTTACCTTGTTCTTTCAGAACCAAATGACACTCCTGAAGAGTTTCAATTTGATTCTTAATATGGTGAAGAACGTCGTTAACGAATATCTGTTTTATAGTGTTTTCACGAAATGGCATAGAGTCGCCTGATCCTTGAACTAAGATTAAATTGCGTGACTTGTTTTGAGCTTGCTTTATCATCTCAAATGAACGATCAAGGATGAGGCATTCATTGACGTAGTCTAAAAATATAGTTGCGACTCTACCGGTTCCTCCTCCTAAATCCACTAGCAACTCTTCTTTAGAGTATGTAAAATTTCTAATAATCTTTTGCAAATCGAACCCTTTTATTATGTGGTCGTATCGTCCCGCGATTCGTGAAAAAAGATCCATAATAGAAAAGAAAATCACTATTTTAAAAAGAATAGGAAAAGACGAAAAACCTTTAACAATCTTCTTCGTCCATTGTTGGCCAAGCTTCTTCCTTGTACCAGTAAGGTTTACGAATCCTTCCAAAAGCATTATGGGCAGCTATAGCTCCTTGTGCGACCGCAATGACTATTAACTGGTATTGTGTTGCAATATCACCTATGGCAAAAATCCCTTCAATATTGGTTCGCATTTCTTTGTCAACTTTAATGTGTTTACCTTCAGTTTTAAGTCCTATATCTTCAAAAAGTTCTAAGTTTGTAGACATACCTACAGCTAAAATACATTTATCGATTTCAACCTCTCTTTTCATGTGAGTGTTAACATCTTGCAAAATTGCTTTCTCTAAGAGTTTATCTCCTTTAAGTTCAGCAATTTGGTGTTCGTAAATAATTTCTGCTAAGTTGCCATCAACAATTTGCTTAACTTTGGTTTCTGCGGCTCTGAAACTATCTCTTCTGTGGACAAGATAGATTTTTTTAGCAATATCAGCTATCATATGTACAGCATCGATAGCAGTATCACCACCACCAACAACTAAAACATTTGAACCTTTGAAACGGTCAGGATCAGTAACAAAGTTATAAACACCTTTATCTTTGATCTTAAACTTCCTCTCACCAGTTATTCCTAATTCTGCTGGTTTGGATCCTGTTGCAATAACTATACTACGAAAATTATATCGTCCTTCATTTGTTATAATAGTGAGTATATCATCATTTTTATCAACACGGATAACTCTCTCATTCCTAACTTCAGCTTGCACTTCACGAGCTTGTATGATAAACTCATCAATCAATCTTTTACTAAGGATACTTGGAGTCCCAGGATAGTTTTCCAGAATTTTACGTCCATAGAGTGTTGTCACAATACCACCTAGACGTCCTCCTTCGAAAACTGTAACCTTGAGACCTTTGTAAGCAGCTATGATAGCGGAACCTAATCCTCCAACACCGCCACCAATAATTCCTAAGTCACCATAATAAACATCATCTGACATATTAACCGGAAAACATAACTTACTAATATTTGTTGTGCATACGGCATTAGTTCAAAAAGTTAGCTTAAAGACTTCAAAACATAGTCTTTTGCAACCATCAAAGCTTTGCAATCATCTGAATTATAAGATATTGCTTTTTCCAAAGATTTTCCATCATTTCTTAGGTACCAATTGTCAAAGAGAATGATACTTGTTGCACCATCAATTAGAGGTTCACGCCATTGAAAGCCTAACCAATTAGCAACGTCTTTTAATGTGTAAGTAAAAATTGGAAGGATTATGTTTTCCTTGAAGATATCAAAGAGGTCTATGGAATGATTTTTAATTTTGTGTACTTTACTTCTAGGAAGATTGTATTTATCTACAAGATTTGTAAAATATTGCGGTTCAGCTGCTGACCAATGATAAAGAACATACTCCTCTTCTAAACTCGTGATAAAATCTAAAAATGCTACTATCATTACTTTTTCTCCCTTAGGAGAATTAGCTAAAAATGATTTATATTCAGTATCACCATTTTTTCTAATCACACAGCCTATAATCCAAACAAAATCATGATGAGATGATCCCTCAACATCCACAAACAGTTCTATTTTGGATGTTGGGAATGACATTTTCTTTCTAATTATCGCTTTTTTCTCCATTAAAGATTTAGCTTGCAATTGAAAATATTCCAAATCTTTTGTGAGGAGATCTTCGTCTTTTAAAATAGAAGGGTCAGCTGTCGCTAACGAAGGAATATCTGTAATATCATGAGCAAACAAGACTTTCTTAACTCTCTTTCCAATACCACTTACCAAGGTTAAATCAAGAGTATCAGCAGCAAGATTTCGACAGTAGTATCTCCACTCACATACTCTGCAACCTCTTGTATAATTTGGAGATATTGATTGTTCTCCAGATTTAAGCTTGTAAATTAATGGTAGATCGGAAATAAGTTCAGAAAGATAATTTTCAACATTGCATTCAGTATCACCAGTTTTTGATCGTATAACAAAATAATCTACAGGATTGTCATAAAATTCAGATAAGATATAAGTTACAAAAGTACCTTCAATCATCAAAGGTTTTCTTGCACGAGGATTACTTCGAAAGAAAGTAGGAACATAGATTGAAGCATTAGAAGTGGATGTTGCTTCGATTTTTTCTAACTTATCAACTTTGGATGCATAACTTTTGTTTCCAATCCAACTTTGATTAATTATATGTTTTTCATTATCTATTGCTAAACTGGTACCCTTAATCCTGCTTACTAATTGTTTAAATGTCAATTCTTTATTCTGACTGTCACGCCTACGTGTCTTCAAAATAGGATGCACACTCATTTCATTCTCAGGACCATGATAGCTTAGATAAAGTAACATAGGACATTTGTAGAATAAACGTATGTCATAATTAGTAATAAGCATTGTAGAAGGAAAAAAATAGCAATCTTAAAAGATTTGCTAATAAGCGAAAAATCAAAGATTTTTCATCATCTTATCTATTCCAGGTTCTACTCCTTGTAAAACTAAATATCCTCTAGGTCCTTCTCTTGTTGTAATCTCTCCTGCAACATTTGTGAGCATTATATCTCTTACTTCATCTATATTTCTAGTATGACCTAAAGCCCAACTCAGTTTTGTATAAGCTGCTGAAGGTAACATATTCTCACCTTCTATGACACCTCTTGCTAGCATGTCTCTCCCTGTTTCATAAACTCTCAATTGAGCGAAACCAAACAGAGGTTCGACAACCATAACAACAGGAATTTCTTCTTCTTGACATCTTTCTAAAGCAGGATAGATATCTGTACCTACGTGCGCTAAACCTGTTCCGATCATTACGACTCCATGGTAACCAAGATCAACCATTGCGTTTAACATATCAGGGTTCATACCTGGATAGAAATACAACATCCCTACGCGAGAATCTATCTTTGTATCTAGATGGAAATCTTCTCTTGGTTTTCGAGGAGAAACATCATCTTTGAACCATGTGACCCCAGTATCATCAATTTTACCTAGAGGGATATCTGATAAAGTTCTAAAAGTATCTCGTCTAGCGGAATGCATCTTTCTGCATCTAGTAGCTCGATGAATAAGATTGTAACTGTCACTGGGAGTTCCATGCATGGCAATTACAACTTCACCGAAATTTTCATAGCCAGAAAGTTTAGCAGCATACAATATATTCCTTGGTCCATCAGAAGAGGGTCTGTCAGAGCTTCTTTGACTACCAACTAAAACTACAGGAACAGGTAAGTTTCGGAGGAAAAAGGATAAAGCACAACCTGTTACACACATTGTATCAGTACCATGACCGATAATTATCCCATCTGCTCCTGATTCTATCTCTTTAGCGATAGCTTCAGCTGTTTTAACCCAATACTCTGGTCTGAAATTTTCACTTAAAATCTGGTAAAGTGTTTTTGGAGTCAGATTAACAGTTGAAATTAGTTCAGGAACTGCAGAAAATAGTTCATCAGGTGTAAAAGCAGGGAGAACGGCACCAGTTCTATAATCCAATCTTGATGCAACTGTTCCACCAGTTCCAAGAAGTGTCACATTAGGTAAATCCTTCTTAAATTTCACATCAATATGAGGTAGCTGATAGTTTCCTTTGTGAAATCCTATTTCCTTAATGGTTGCTTCTTCATCAATTAAGACACCTAAATTGTAACCTGTATCAACTTTTAATGTCACATAATTATCATCGGTATGTTGACTACGAGGTAATAGCAATCCTTCATATTCGGCGTCGCCTTTCTTAATGACGACTTTGCTCCAGGTTCTGATTTTATCCTTAATCAATCTTTCACGCAATACTCCTCTGTAACCTTCAGGCTCCCCATTATTGTTATTGCTCATCTTAACCATCCTCCTCTACAAAAATCATTTGTCTAATTTTCTCAACTAATACTTTACCCTCAAAATGGTAGTTAAGTTCCTTCAGAACTTCTCCCGTAATTTTACATAAAATTAATTCTTGATAATCTTTAAACTCTTGAATTTTGTTTAAATCATATTTGTCAATCTTTGACTGGATTAGAGTTTCTACTTCCTTATCAGAAAGTTCAGGTAGGTCAAATTTTTCCTTAAGTTGCTCTTCTGTAGATTCAGGGTTTTCAACCAGATAATTCAGAACTAATTCCACTTGCTCTTTGAAGATAATTTTTTTAGATAAAATTCTTGCAAGTTTGTCAATAATTTCAGTTGATAGAAGGATGTTCTTTCTACTCTTCTCTCTAGGAAGGGAGATAAGAAGTTTGAATGAGAGATTACCATCCAACTGCAATTGCTCTGTATATTCAATAAATTTCTCTAATTTTTCATCTCTACTTAATAAATCGACTTGTTGTTGATCTAAACCATGTTTTTCATGTAGTTCATTGAAAACCTCCCATGGTTTTTTACCAATATTTCTTGTTAATTCTTTAATTCTGTCTAATGAAATAACTATAGGGGGAGTATCAGTATCAGGATAGATACGATCTTTTCCATGAATAACTCTCAAGAATTCTGAGTTACCATTAGTTAGAAATCTTCTAGTCTCTTGAGGCACTCCATCAATCGCCATCTTCACGCGTTCAACTATTTTCTTCATTGCATGTAAAGCGCGTTTTTCAAGTCCTTTAACTACAATAAAAGCATCATCTTCTTTTGGATTAAGAACTGAACATATCTTGGAATACACATCTTGATTTATTGGTATATCACTAGGATAATCGGAATTTGGTCTTAATGCACCATCTTCAATTTCATCACTATGAAACTGATTTCTTCTAGGGATGCCTGATATCAGCATACTTTTTTCGAATATCTCAAGGCCAAAATCCTTGTTCGGTTGCACTTCAGTTCCAAATATGCCCCTCATTTTTAGAAAAATGGTAGCAAATACTTTCTCATCAGTATCAAAAAATTGTGAGATATCAACATAAGTATGTTCAAAATCATCCTTTTTTATACCACGTTTTAACATCTCCGCTTTTATTTCTATGAGTGCATGTTGTCTTACAACTTCATGACGACACATTATGTCAAACTTGTCTAGATCTTGAACACCTTTGAGTTCTACTCGGTCTCCTCCTGTAATGCTTATGTTAACATCTTGTCTTACAACACCACTCCCTCTTCTACCAATCTTACTTATTCTTAACACTCGGCCAATTTGCTTTGCAGTTTCTAGAAGTTCTTCAGGATTATCTACATCGGTATATTCTGTTATGATTTCTGTCAATGGAACCCCTAATCGATCTAGATTGTAATATACAGTCCTATTGGAAGTATCTTCCCAATTAACCCTTCTAGCTGCATCTTCCTCGATATAAACATTGGAAATACGAACTTTTTTACCATTAACTGGAACCCACCCATCTCTTGCGCAAATGAAGGTTCTTTGAAAACCAGTTGTAATAGAGCCGTCTAGATATTGTTTTCTGTTAACAACTATTTCCTCAGCAAAAGCTGAGCAGTCAAAATAAGCAGAAAGAATAAAACCCTTTTCTATCATCTCCATATCTGGGAAAAAAGGAGGGGTTTCATCCATATCATAGGTACAAGTGTTCCTTTCGTTTGCAAGATAAATGACCTTGTAACCTTTCTCAAATTCTACAAGCATACCAGGATCAAAATCTCCCATCTCACCTAATACAGGACGGAAATATCGATAAAAACTATAATCCATATTTTCAGGATCTTCTTCCATAATAGGAGGGCAATTACAAAACAGTTTTCTTTTGGATTTTAACTGGTGATGAACTTCAAGTCCAGCATGGAATCCTAATTTTTTGAAATCGAGATTATTAGGGTCTAACATTTCAACTGAATTAACGAAACAAATGCGGTTTTAAATTTTCTTCAATGTAACATATTTTGCGGTAAGCAGTTTTAGAAAATAAATTATTAGTAGGAAATTATCAAAAAAGGGACATAAGGAGACTTTAATGGTGTTTCATGAATTTAAACCGAATAAAGTATCATCCGAATTATCAAAATAATTATAAGGAATAAGAATCAGAGTTAGTTAGATACAAAGATGTCAACCTACAAGTATACTTTCAAGATTCTATTACTCGGAGACGGAGCTGTTGGAAAAACAAGTCTAGTTCAGAGATTTATACACAACAAATTCCAATCTGGTTATCTTATGACAATAGGAATGGAACCATATTCAAGATTTGAAACCATCAAAGACATAAGAATATGCCTTCAATTATGGGATATTGCTGGTCAGGATCGTTTTGCTTCAATGAGACAAATCTTTTTCAAAGGCAGTTTAGGGGCTCTTGTCACATACGATATTACTCGACGTCAATCTTTTGAAAATCTTAAGACATGGATAAAAGAAGCTCAAAATGAAAGTCCTCGCATTATGCTTATGCTTGTAGGTAATAAAAACGATCTAGAAGATCTTCGTGACGTATCAACAGAAGAAGGTAAGAAGTTTGCTGAAGACTCTGGTTGTATTGGTTTCATTGAAACCAGTGCAAAAAGTGGCACAAATGTCGCAGAAGCTTTCGTAACGATGGGAGAAGAAATCCTTAAAAGTGTTGAAAGCCAAGACTAGTCCCAATACATCTCGTCTTTATTTTCAGTAAATAAGGTTTGATCATTAGTAATAGATGGATCTATTTCTGCGAGTTGTTTTCTGATTCTTCTAGAGCTAATTATTATTCCTTTATCATCATAAACAAAGGGTACGACTAGGATAATTAATTGATCTAGTTTACTCATAGTTCTTAGTTTATTGATGTCAACAGCTGTTGGGTAAGTTTCTTCAGTTACAATTATCCCCTCAGCATCAGGGGATGAAAGCGCAAAACCATACCTATCATCAATAGCTATTATCTCAAATTTTTTGCACCCTCTTAATATAAGATATTCTCGTAGAGTTTCTTTTCTTGTTTCCAAAGGTTGCATAAGATGGACATGTTTATCACTTCGACGCAAACGTTTGGCAAAGGTCTCAGTTGTGATTCCAACTCTCACAAAAAGACCAAAACTAACAGCAGCTTCCAATAATGCCTTGTGTCCTTGATGAAGATGATCAAAAGTTCCTCCCAAAATTACTTCATCAACCCATGGCATATTGTTCACTTTCCATTTAGGTATTATTGGTTTTTACTTTGCTTTAAATCTTCCTTAAAGGCTATAATAGGAAAAAATAAAATGATGGTGCCGCGAGCCGGAATTGAACCGGCACCTAAGGAATTTTGCTAATAATCCACAATCCTCAACGCTAACCATTACGCCATCGCAGCAATACAATACCTCATTCTGCTAGTCTTTTTTAAAAATTGTTGTTGGATACTAATCAAACTAATGGGTACGTTTTTATTTAGAGCACATGTTTTTTTCTTATGGGCAATGGAAAAATAATGGTTCAATTGCATAATTTCAGCAGTATCAACCTTTGTCGAGAATTTGCTAAAATTGCATTAAGTTTAGGAGCAAGAGATATAATTTTCACTAAAGCTGGTGGAACAGGTGCTACTACAGGTGTACCAATAGCACAGAAGTTAGCACATGCAAAGAAAGCTAATGTTATGTATCTTCAAGAGATAGAAGATGCTATTGAGCTTACCTCACCAGATGAAGTATATTTATTCATAAAACGACCTTTCTCAAAGGAAACTTTTAACCCAAATACTATCATTGAAAGTTATAAGGAAGGAAAAACAATTCTTCTCATCTTTGGCGGTGCTGATCCTGGTATAACAAAAAGAGAGTTAGAGTCAGGAGTCCCTGTTTACTTTGACAGGGTCAAAGAGTTAGGTTGTTTAGGAGAAGTTACTTTATCACTTTATTTATTAAGAAATCTAATTGAAGAAGAGGATTAAATTACATCTTCTTCTTGAATGATTAATCTAACTAGATTTGTGAATGCTAGTTCTGCATTCGTTCCATTTTTGGCTGAAGTAAAAAGAAATTCTGCATTTGTGTGATCTTCTACTATTTGCTTCATATCATCTTCTGTGACTTGAAGGTTGGGTAAATCACATTTGTTTGCTAAGAAAATAATGGGTTTCACCCCTACTACTTTTATAAATGAATCAACCCAAGATTTGAGGTTTTCATAAGTAGTCATGTTGGTTGCATCACAAACTGCAAGAGCTCCTTTGCTCCCAAAATAATACTTGCTTCTGATCTGTTTAAACACCTCTTGACCGCCTACATCCCAAATTGCTAAAGTTACCAAATAATTAAGGTACTCTACCTCTTTCTTCATGATTGTGGTTCCCAGAGTAATCTGATAGGAAGGATCAAACATGTTTGTAACAAAACGTCTAACTAAAGATGTTTTACCAACTCTTGCATCACCAATGAGAACTATTTTACTTGTAGAATATCTTTTTTTAGACATTTATCTCACTTACGTACAATAGATTAGTCAATCTGATATTTATGTTTGGTTATATTTCTTCATTAACTTTCAGCATAGAAAACCGCTGCACCATATCCTACAACACTGCTCCTATCTCCAGACGTATCACCCGAGGTAGCATACTTTAGAAGCCTAGCCTTTTTCCTTCCCATTCTCTTAGCTGCTTCAATTGTGCCAGCTATTGGTCCATAACCACACATGGAAACGTTTAATCGATATTTAATATCATACATCTCTTTTGAATCCATCTGTTCAATAGCTTCCAATATCAGATTGTCTTTCTTAGTAGCTGTGTTATGGGATTCGAAATGTGTGAAATCACTACTTGCTATCACAAGAACATTTTTTCCTTGGCACACTTTTGCTATAATCTCACCAAGCATCATACTAGCATCATAACCTTGATTGAGCATAGCAATTGGTACAAAATTAAATGGTTTATCGAAAATATGTTGTAAGAAAGGAAGTTGAACCTCTATCGAATGTTCACGTGCATGAGAATCATCGCTTTTTCGTATTAAGCTTGAATAATTTACCATTTCCTCAATTAGTACATGGTTAACTTCAACTTCGCCTAAAGGAGTTCTCCATGATTCAACCTTATTTGGAACACCGATATCAACACCTAATCCAGTATGATTTGGTCCAAGGATAATTATAGTACTAGGAGGAGGATATTTGCTTAGCTCCAAATAACTCCATGCTGCAATAGGACCACTGTAAATATATCCTGCATGTGGAACCAGAAGGAAAGGAAAAGGATCAGTTTCAACTGGTTCTTTATGAGGGAGCTGTTGAGGACCTAGAGTACTTTTGAAACTATTTTCTATTGATTCTATGAGGTGATCGGAATTACTTGGATAAAATGAACCCGCATATTGTGCTTTCCTTATCATATGTTAACAAATGAAATATGAAATAAAAAGTATGCCCTTAACTATTAAGGGATGATATTAAAATCTAGTTGCATGTTTTTCATAAGAGAGACCATTTTCTTCCCCGCTTCAGAACCTAGAGGGATACTGTTAATCTGGCGTATCCTAATTTCATCTTTTCCTTTATCCTTCGTTTTCTTGAAATAATCTTGAATGGTGCTAAAGATAAACATCAGATTATGATCATCACTAAACTCAGGGAAAATTTCGATGTTGTTTATGTATTCAACTTTCTGTTGTTTCTTGAAGTGAAGAGCAGCTATAGGTTCTCCATCCTTCAGAATAAGTTCTGCGAAGTCTGTTGGCATAGATCTAAGAAAGAAGGATCTTAGTTTGAAACGTTTAAGGAGATACTCTTTGTATAATAGAATTAATGGATCAGTTCTTGGTAAATAAACAAAATTCGCACCACTTTTATCGTTTGGTTCTTCACTTTTCTGATAAACATAAGCAGTTATAGACGCTTCTATTACCTTTGTTGTAAACTGAACATCTCTCTCTTCTTCAAGAAATCTTCCAGTTCGAACGTTCTTTGAAGCAATTAGCTCCTTAAGATATACTTCCAATTGAGTGTTAGAAAGACCTGTAAGATTTGCTAATTGCCTAATCGAGAGTGGTAAGTTGGAGGACAATATCCTATAAATAATTTCCAACCATGCATCTCTTTGCGAATTTACAGATTTCGTTTTTAAATTACTCAAAAATTTAGGAACAGATAACCATATTATCTGATTTGAAACATTTTTAGTTTGAATGATTTTACATGCGGATTCTAGACGATGTAAAGTTGATAACAGTACTCTATCAGATAGATTCAACAAACTTTTCAGCTGTTTGAAATTCACTTTTTCCTTTTGTTTAATTGCATTAAAAGCTCTCTCTTCTAGAACACCTACGCTTCTTCCAGGACTAAGTTTTGCATAATAGAGATAATCTTCTGAATTGATTATTCCCCTAGGAAAACTGCTATACTTACCTCGAACAACTTTTCTATCAATTTGCATCTCGTTCAAAATATGTTCTTTTCCGGTAGAAATACGGATCAGCAGTGATTCATAAGATAGAGGGATGCTAATAAAGGATAAGCTTCTAAGTAAATCTGCTTTCGTAGAAATCTGTTTTCGTTTAGTAAGGAATTGATTGTCTATTAGTAAAGGAAAGACATCTTGAATTGAAATAGCTACTTGGCTTCCTTCAGGTTTAGTCAATTTTGAATGATGATAAGTTAACCCAGAAGATCTTATAACATAACCACGTTGTTTAAGTGTTTTAACAAAGGTACGAGATTGAGTTTCCAGTAGTTCAGACTGCATTTTGGGAAAAACAAGAATTTTTCCTCTATTCTCTGAAAATTCTTGTATTTTGTTTTGTATTTTATCTTCGAGAGGAATGAACTCTGAATTTTTGACGAGATTGATTACGTGTAACTTGTCACCAACTACTTTGTAATCAAATGTACATACAGGTTTCCCAGAAACAAATACAATTTCCTTTTGAATGTCTTGAAGTACTGTGAAATCAGCTGAAGACCAATAAACTGAATATGGATCTGTGGCTGGAAGAATCTCTATTTGATGGGATTTTTCCTTTTTTTCTTTTTCAGAGAACTCTTTCAAAAATTCTAGTTCATCTGCAGCAAGAAATCCTTCATAGCTGGAATTCTCAATGAAAGGCCCTCTAATTATCTTTTTACTCTCATATAATTCAATAATGCTTGTACTCACTCTACTTCCAGATAAATTAAGTATGGACATAATCTGAGGAACAGTAATTGGACCAAAACTCTCTATGATTCTGTAAATTAATCCTTTGATAGCAGATGATTGGCTCTTGGATTCTTCTTTAAGTAGCATTTCTGAACTGTAAATGGTCCAACGAGTGCCATCGTAAAACATGAACACTTGAAAGTTTACCCTGAGTTCAGAAAGTATATCCATCACCTCTTCTTTCTTTAATTTGAACTGCTCAATAATTCTTTGTCTTGTAGATGATCCATGTTCCCTAATGAATTCCAAAATATTTTTTGTTTGTGGTTTCTTGTAATCTATTTCCTCTGATAAACTACTGTAATAGAGCAGTTCAAGATTTTCTCTTCCCACATATGTAAGTTTTCCAGATATAAATGGTGCCTGTATGAGGTGTTTGTTTTTTATTAAAGAAGGAATTAAAGTATGAGAAAAAGTTCGCATTCTAACAAACAACGATTCAGGATCTTGGAACTGAACAATATTGTTCAATATTGATATCGCATGACCGTAATTGACCCCTTTGAATGCAGTGGACAAATTCTGTTTCTCAGAGAGGTAAAGAGATAGGTCTTCGAGATTCAAAGATATTTGTGACACGGACATTTATTCCACCAGATTGTATGCCTCAATACCATTTATTTTTTTGATAGTAACTATAGGATTACTACCACCATGTGTTGGAGAAATGGTTTCTAATGCATTAATTATATAGTTGAAAGATCCCTCATTCTGAACCCATGGTGCAATGTTTAGGTTCTTAACAAGAAGTTGCTTTTCATCACGGGATTCAATTTTACATTGAGCGGCTAATTTTTGGTTTAACAGAATCAGATAGTTGTCTGCAGAGATATCGAACCTTTCAGGTAAATCATTTCTTAGCAAAGAATGAGCTACGTCTGAAGGATGGAGAACATAAAAACGCCCCCTATCTTTTTCTGTAGAATAATCTCTCGAAGCTTCAAACTGTTTCTCGACCATAATTAGATCATTATAATTTTCTGAAGTAATATAGTAGAAATTCAAATCATCCTCTATGAACCTTCCACCAAAAATTTCCTCTTCCTCAATTAAACTAGATAATATCTCTTTGATTTTTATCTTTGTTAAAATACTAGGAATATATGCTCGTTCAATTATCTGATTCTCAGAAGACAACCCTAAGCTGTAAACTATGTCTCTTACATACCGTCTTTTAATCACTGTTAAATCATCATCATATTCGGGAATGAATTTAGAGATATCCCAATACTCTTGAGGGAGATATGTATTATTAATTGATTTTACTCCAATAAGCATATTTGTTTCTAATAACCGTAAGGAGGATTTTAACGTTGTACTAGCACCTGACCACTTATGGGACAAATCTTGAATGTTAGAAGTTCCCTTTGTTATAAGTTTCAAGAGTTCTTCGTGCTCTAATTTGAGTTTTCTTCTTATTCTCAAACCACTTTTTCTATAGCGAGCAAAAGATAAAGAGTAGAATTTGCCATCTTGACAGAGAATTTTCTTTTCCTCTAATAATTTGTTGACTAAAAAGGTAATTATAGCGTGCATTGTCTCCGGAAATCTTGAAATAATCGATTCAAAACTTAACACTCCAAAATGGTTGATTAAGGATAGTAAGCTAGTTTCATTTAGTGCAGGAGAATCTTTTCTTAACCAGACTTTATCCATAACATATTTGTGTACAATATTTTTTGAGAAGATACGAGTGACTGTATCTCCCCCAACCAAAGTATCTTGAATTAGAATAAAACCAGTTTTAATCAATGAATCTTTGATGAACTTATTTACTGTTGATAGAATTGACCTTCCGTTTATGTCCTCTATTTGTAAGCTGAGCACACGATGAATCTTTCTCGTATAAGAAACAAGTTCAGAGGCTATTTTTTGAAGCAATAGAAAATTGTATGCAACTATGTCATCAAGCTGCAAATTATAAATCTGTAAATACTTTCCTCTGTGAAGTTTATATTCAACTGAACCTACAACCTCACCATCCAAAAGAATAGGATCAATCTTACCTTCTCCATAAACATCTCGGATATGAAGTCTTAAGCCTAATTTTGTAAATGGATCAGAACGTGGAAGGATAAGTATTTTCTCATCTTCATGCAGAGAGAGATTGATGTATTCTGCTTTTAGTTTAGAGATAGTTTCAAAACGTTTAGGAGTCAAATAGTAATTAGTTTCCCTAGTTGTGAGTTTCTTTTCGATTATTTTCTTTTGCTTAATTAGATCACGAATATGTTTCTCAACATCACTATACTTGAATCCGGAAATGTGTGTTAGCTCTATCAAGGATATTGGACCTAGCGACTCAATTAGTTTATTCAAGATGAATTGGATACTTTTGTCATAATCAGGTAATTTGTCCAATGTGAAATACCTGGATGATATATCATATACATTCGGTACAAATTGCTTTGGTAGAAATGAATCAATAGCAATAGACTTCCTCACTAGATGAAGTGTTTTGTCAAGAATCATGATACTTTCTTGTATTATATCCTCATCAAGATCAATATATTCAATCAGCTCTCTTCTTGTCATTGGCCCATATTTTTGAAGAGTGCTGAGAATTTTCTCCTCAACCTTAGACAATTCGAATGTATCTCTGTATGCAACATAATAATAAGAGAAATGCGCTCTACTCACATATGATAATCGATTATGACTAAATCTTCCTTGAATGATTTCGTTCTTTTCAACAAGTTCTCTTACCCAATCAATATCGTAATCTTTAATTCTAAATGCCAACGAACTTAAATCTGCAATAGAACCAAAGTCATCCAATAGATACAATATACTTTCTTTTCCAATAAGAGCTTGTTTAAAATAAGCATCAACAGTAAAATAATAATGAATGAAATTTAATTCTTCTGAAGTTAATAATAAAGAATCTTGTTTTCGATTACTCAAGTTCCTTAGCAGTTCTCTATCTTCAAGTCTAATATATTGAGGTTCGAGTGTAGAGGCAATAATCTGCCCTTTTAGAATCCTATTCTTTTGTTCTAGCTCCATAAGAGTTCTTGATATTTTCTCTTGGTCTAGAAGAAGGTATTCAACAATATCACTTGCAGATGAAGGACCATTGATTCTAAGATATTTTAGTACAATATTCTCCAAACAAACCTCTGGATCTAGTTTTCTGGCCTTTACTCTAAACGATTCTGGAACAAAATCTTCTATAGAAATATACTTCCAAGTCGATTTTCCTTTATTTGTCTCGAAATCGATTCGAGTTATGAGTATTGCGCGTTCAAGTTTTTTAAGACTTGACTTGACTTCTTCATTTGAAAGTTCTAAATCCGATGAAATGCTTGCAAGTGAAATTGGATACTTTTTTTTGA
This sequence comes from Candidatus Heimdallarchaeota archaeon, assembly GCA_030611665.1. Lineage (GTDB taxonomy): Archaea > Asgardarchaeota > Heimdallarchaeia > Heimdallarchaeales > Heimdallarchaeaceae > UBA460. Next base: position 15,172 of record JAUWPI010000053.1, read on the forward strand.
CTAAATCATGAACTTGTTTATCCTTTTCTGAAAGCTTAACTGACTGCAAATATATGTTCCAATAGAGGGGAAAATCCTCTAAAGATATAGTTCTTCGTTCTGTTTGTGAGATATAAATCTCCATAAACTCTTTATTATTGTGGAGAGCAAAAACCCACAATTTAATTTGTTTGGGGTCAGAAATACAACGATGATATATACTAGGAGATATGCTTTCTATCGTTCTTATAGGAGAAGTAGCTTTGATAGCACGTCTCAGCTGTTTAAGAGAAGAGATAGGAAGTTCTTCATTTCTGTAACTACGATTATTGAAGATACTGTCTACTAAATCCTTTCTGAAAAGTATCTCTTTTGTGCCTTCCTTTCCAAAAACTTTGGATAGAACCTGTTGGTGTAACTCTCTTAGTAAAGCACTTCTATCAGAAATCTGAACAATATCAGCTACACCTAGCAGAACAATACCATGAGCAAAAGGACTTGGAATATCTGTTAATGGAGCGATTTCGTAATTATATTCTCCTCTTTCTAGCTTCTTAACAACGTTGTAAGAATTTTCTAAATCCATGTAATCTCGTAGGATTTCTCGATATGTTTCTTTAATAACACAGAAAGAATCTTGCGTTTTCAGGGTTGGGAATAATCTTCGTGCATACATAGTTTGCCTAGAAATAGGGATGTATTTGTTTCCGCTCCTTCTTAAGATCATAAAAGCTCTATTTGCAACATGTCTAAATCGTGTTTGGAAAAGCTCAGTGTTTATGATTGCTTGTTTGACAAGATTTTCTAGATTATCTGAAGAAATCAAGGTTGGAATCACAGAAGTATCATAGATTTTACCTGATGGTAACATCAACAAAAAACCGTTATCGTTAACAGCTGAAGCTACATCTGCATTAATGTCTCTACCAATGGAAAAAGCAAATGCTCGTGCAAGAGCATCATTAACCCTCCTTCCAAAGTAAGCATGAAAAACTATAGTCATTCTACCTTGAGGGTCTAAGAATGATTCGATTAGTAGAGACTTTTCGTTTGGAGTAATATTCAAGAAGAGTTGTTGCTCTTTCACATAATCAACAATCGTTTTAGCAATTATCTCATCAACTTTAAATGACGCGTGAATCCATTCAATTGTTTCTTTAGTTTTCTCTTTCCGAATTCTTTGAGCAACAACATCAATAAATCTACCAATTTGTTGAGATAATTCAAATGATCGAGGTAGTTCTTCTCCAACCCAATTAGGTATAGTTGGTCTTCTTCCAAACGACTCGGAAACTACTACTCGTGATCCAACTGTTCGTTTGAACTGGTAAGAATGACTCCCTAATACAAAAACATCTCCAGGAGTAAGCCTTTCAACAAACTTTTCTGAAAGAACGCCTATTCGAGTCCTATACGTTTCAAGCTCAACCCTGAAACTTGAACTTTCAGGAATTGTACCAAGATTAGTATAGAATATCAATCGAGAATTCCTCTTCTTTCCAAATGCTTTTTCTTTATGATCATACCAAATCTTTCGGTAAACTTTCTGCTCCTCAATATCTAGATTATAACCACCAAGATATTCTAACACATTAATATAATCAACGAAACTAAGTGTTCTGTAATTATATGAACGCTTAATCATTGTGTAAGCTTCATCTACATTCCATCTTTTTGTTATGGACATTCCTACTATAAACTGAGCAAGGACATCAAGACAGTTTTGAGGAATCTGTACTTTATCTATCATATGACTGTAAGCACTTTTATTCAAAACAGTACATTCAATCGCATCGTCTCTACCAGTTACAAGGAGTCTTCCGCGTGCGATTCTATCAAGAGCATGACCAGACCGACCAACTCGTTGAAGATATTTTGCAACCGTTTTAGGAGAACCGATTTGTGAGACTAACTCAACGCTTCCTATATCTATCCCTAATTCTAAAGAGGTCGATGTTACTGCTGCGAGTAATTCATTATTTTTCAGCCT